>JAAYLU010000070.1 GCA_012521675.1 Synergistaceae bacterium
GAGCAGGGCTATCTCCGTCTCCTTCTTGGTGAGGTCGAAGGGCTCGAGCCTCAGGCGGATCCGCATCTCGGAGCGCGAGATCTTCCTCCTGCGCTCTTCTTGAGGCGCACCCTGCCCGTCGGAACCGCTCAGAGCCGTCTGCATACGGATCACCTCCCCTTAGCGTCGGAGGAGGGAGAATTCCCTCCTCCGAAAGGCCCCTTATTTTTGCACCTGGGCCTTGTCGCCCAGCGCCTCTATCTGCTCGTCGGGGAACTGCCCTTCCTTGACGCTGACCCTCTTCAGCTTGGGCAGGTCCTTGAATACCGAGACGTCCTCGATCCCCGTCGTGTCTATCAGTATCAACCACTCAAGCTTCGGCAGCGCCGCGACGGCGGGTGCGTTCTTGACCTCCGAGCCGCGGACGAACAGGTTGACAAGCTTCTTATGCTCCGAGAAGACCGACAGGTCTATCGGCGCACCCTTCATGGACTCGAAGCTGACCTTGGTCAGCTCGGGGCACTTGGCGAGCGGCGAGTAGTCGTCTATCTCCTCGCGGAGCATGCTGATCTCCTTGAGCTTGGGCATGTTCTCCACGTACTCGAGAGTGTCGAGGGCGGAGAGGCCGCCGGCCAGCTCCTCCAGCTTGGTCAGCTTCGCCAGAGGCGAGTAGTCCTCGAACTTGGTCGCGTAGATCCAGATGTATTTCAGCTCCGCCAGGTTCTCCACCGGGCTCATGTCCTTTGCGGGAATCCCGTAGAGGCTCAGCCTCTTCATCTTGGTCAGCCCCGAGATGGGGGACAGGTCCTCCACGCTGGTCATGTAGAGGCTGAGGTCCTCGAGATCCTCCATGTCGGCCAGCATCGAGATGTCCTCCACTCCGCCCTTCGCACCGCCGTAGAGGTGCAGCTTCTTGAGCTTGACCTTGCCCTTCAGCGAGGATGCGTCCGTGATTCCCTCGGGCATCATGAAGAAGGCCAGGGACTCCAGGTCGTTCATTCCGGTCAGGAAATCGAGGTCGGGGTACTGGACTCCGCGGATCTCGAGCTCCTTCATGTTCACCAGCGCGCCTAGCGGAGCGAGGGTGGTCACCTCCCTGACGCTGTCCAGCTTCAGGTATGTCAGCCCTACGAGGGCGGACAGGGGCGACAGGTCGGTGATCTCGTTGTTCCTCTCGATCAGCAGTCCGGTCAGCATGTCGGCTAGCGGAACCAGCTTCTTGAGGTCTTCATCGCCAACGTCCTTGCCTATGCGAAGGGGCTTTCCGGCTGCTATGTCCGGATCCTCTCGGATCATGTCCACGAACTCGTCCGTGATGCCGCCCGTTATCATCGGGCCGAACGTCTTGCTGCCCTTGTACACCGGGTCCGCCGCGAACCCGGCCGACGCCGACACGATCAGAAAAGCAAAGACCAGAACTGCTGCAAGCATCTCTCTTTTCATGGTATACGCACCTCCCTAGTTTTTTAGTCCTAGTGCATGAATGCGGCGACCGCCGCGCCTATCACCATCAGCGCTATTCCAAGATAGAAAGTTCCTTTCGCGGAGCCCTTGAGGTTCTCTATGACCTCCTCCGCCGACCTGGTCGAGACTATGAAGGGCTTGCCCGCCTCGGACGGCTTGCCTATGCGCAGCGCGCCCCCCGACTTCCTCCCCTCCCCGACCACGTACAGAGGGTGACCGAGCGGTATGATACTTTCCTTGTAGCGGAAGCCCAGTGTGCCGCCGCTCGCGGGCGCCGTGAACTGCACCCCAAAGAAGCTGTAGGTCTTCTTGCTGTCGAACGGCTCGAAACGGTCCTCTCCGTCCCGCAGGTAGAGGGATGCCCCGTCCATGTCCACTGCGACCCTGACGTCTCCATCGGCGATGTAGAGCGGAGAGGGACTCTTTCTGGACGAGATCGTCTCGGAGCTTCTCCTGGTCGTCACCCTCATATTTCCGTCCTCGTCCCTCTTCCTTTCCTCCTTCTCGAACTCGCGTATCACGGTCGCCTCGAAGTAGGCGCAGGGAGTCTCGCTGTAGGGCGCCTTCAGCTCTCCGTCCGTCTCGGCCTTTCCGTGGGTCGCCACCATGTCGCGGAAGCTGTCGCCAAGTCCCTCGTCCGCGAGGGATTTCCACGTGTCGCTGAACTCCGCGAGGGACAGTGGCCTCATGAACTTCAGCTCGGTGATCTTCCCCTCCGTCTTCTTCTTCTGGACGAAGGAGAGATAGGCACCTCCGGCGACCAGCAGGCCGCCGACTCCGATCGCAAGCATGTTCATCTGATCTCCTCCTTAGTAGTACTCCTTCAGAATATCGTCGTACTGGTCGGCGTAGGCCGCGACGGTCTGCAGGGCGCCGAGAAGCTCGCTCTTGTCCAAGTTCGCCCCCGGGATGGAGCAGGAGAGCATAACCGTGTTGTCGAAGACGAGGGAGAAGGCCCCCAGGGGCAGCTCGGCGTTCAGTCTCATGAAGTCCACCGCCGCCCTCCTGCCGTCCACGTCGTCCGCCAGGTAGGAGAACACCTTGACCAGCACATCCTCGCTGTGCCACGGGTTGACCGTAACCTGTATGGTCGCGCTGCCGAACTCGAACTGAACGAGGTCGTCCACCTTCGTCAGATCGCCCTCGTCGAAAAACTCATCCAGCCATTTGTCCACCTTGGCGCGCGCTTCGGCGAGCAGCTTCTCGTTGACTCCGTCCTTCAGGATCGGGAACTTATGCATCGTCCCCACCCCCCATCTTCTCCATCAGCTTGGCCATCTCGGCCTCCAGCGCCATGTCCTTCTCCATCGTCCTGAAGGCTTCGTCCTCGGGAAGCTCGCCGGTCAGCTCGCCGAACGCCTCAGCCTCAGCCTCCATCCCCTCTATCTTCTTCTCCATCTTCTCGAACTTCGCGAACGCGCTCTGCGAGGTCGCTCCGCTCATCGCGCTGGAGAACTCCTTCTGGGTCTTGGCGGTCTGGGCGCGCGCCACGAGAGTGGACTGCTTCATCCTGGCCTCGTCGAGCTTCATCTTAAGGGTGTCGAGCTGTCCCCGAAGCTGCGACACGGTGGACGACGCCTGAGCGACCATCGACTCGTACTGCTTCGCCTGCCCGTCGAAGACGATCTTCTTGGAAAGGGCCTGCTTGGCCAGGTCGGCATTGCCGCCCTTCATGGCCAGAGCCGCCTTCTCCTCCCACGCCTTGGACTGTGTGATGGCGTTGTCCTGCTGCTTGCGCAGATCCTTCTCGTTGGCCATGGCCTTTGCAAGGGCCGCGGTGGACTTGACAAGCCCCTCCTCCATCTCGATGATCATCTGCTTGACCATCTTCTCCGGATCTTCCATCCGGTCCAGCATGTCGTTGACGTTGGACTTGAAGATGTCCGTCACTCGCGCAAAAATGCTCATGTTCCCCCTCCTTTGCACTTTTGTTTTTTCCGTTTTAGAACGGCTCGAACGTCAGAGCCGGCTCCAGTCCCAGCGACCTTTTACGCTTGGCGTGATCCTCCATCATCATTCTTATGGTCTTGACGGCCTCGACTCTCTCGACGATGAAATCGGACAGTGCGTAGTCCGCCTCTATCTGCTCGGGGTGCTGGCGGCGTTCGAGCTTCTCGAGCGTACTTTTCGCCTCCTGACGCCAAGCGGGAGGATCATCGTTCTGCACTCTCGGATCCTCCAGATACCGCTTGAGCGCATCTATCTGCTCCTTCCCCCCGGCAGCTGTGTCCGCCGCCCTCTTGAGCCTCCTGTACACCTCCGGGCCGTACTTCTCATCGTAACGCCTGATCTGCTCCCTCTCCAACGCCGTGAGATGCGCATCGTCCTTCAGGGCCTTCTTGCGTCGGGCCATGTCCTGCTCCTGCCCCTCCAACGCCATAAGCAGCGACAGCATGGTGATGCGAGCCTCGTCGGCGACCGCGGAGAGCCCGACGAACCTTATTCCCTCGAAATGGGGTATTCCCTTGAAGATCTCCTCCCTGAAGAAGGCCGCGTAGGCGTCCATATAGTCCGCCCTGGACTTCTTGTACAGATCCAGCCTGGCCTTGGGAAGAGGCGCCCACCTGGCGACCCCCTCGGTTATCTCCCTTGCGATCAGAGGATACCGCTCCCCTGAGTTCCTCCAGGACTCGACGATCTTTTCCACTATCTTGTACTCCTCGTCGAGCTGCTCGGCCGTGTCGAGGCGGATCGCCTCCACCATGTACAACAGGCTCTCCTGAGCGTTCCTCGATACCGCCGCGAGCTGTATCGACTCCTTCGCATACTCGAGGACCCTGCCCTTGAGCGAGGCCAACTCCGACTCGCTCAAACCGATCATGCTGCTAGGTACCACCTTGAACATCTCGGTCAGTTTTTCGCCGACGCCCTTCATCTCGTCGACGTAGGCGGCCATTCTCACCGGCGCGCTGGCTATGTCGTGCTGGATCGAGGCTATGTGGCGGTTGATCTGCAGCATCCACCCGATCACCCTGCCCGCATCCTGAATCTCTCGGGAGAACCTCAGCAGCTCCTCCGCCTCGTCGTACACGTCCTGAGCGACATCGGGGCCGATATTCCCCGCCTGAACCGCGCCGAAGCGGACCCTCTCGATCGCCCTGTCGAGCGCCGGGAGAAGTTCCGCCAGCTCCACGACCTCAGGCGACGAGTAGCTTCTCTCCACCAGCTCTCTCCACTTGCCGGTCATCTTCGATGCATCGGTCGACATCAGCTTCATTACGGCCTCCACCTCGCCCGACGCCGCCATCAGCTGCTCCTGGACCTCGGAGATCCTCCTCTCTACAGAGGAGACCATCTCCGACAGGACGGAGGGCAGCCCCTCCTGTGCTTGGCACGCCTGACAGGTGAAAAGGGCCATTATCAGCAGAAGCACCGAAAGAATCGTTCTGAATCTCGTCTTCATATCCGTCGCCCCCTTAGAACGGCTGCTCGAAGTTGTCGATGTACCAGCGTCCCTTGTCCCTGCGTACCAGGTAGTGAGGCTTGGGCGACCCGTACTGGCGCCCGTTCTCGTCCCACGCCCTGGTGACGACTGTCGCCTGCTCGACCAACTCCCCGGATATCTCCCGTATCTTATCCTTCTGCTCCTCGTCGAGGAAGAAGTCCTCCATCCCGGTGCCGCTGTCGAACCCCTTGATCACCTCGATAACGGCTTCATCCGTCTCCACGTGGACGTAGAATCTGGCGAATCGCTCCAGGTGCAGGTCCCAGTGGTACCGCAACAGGGACATCTCGGAGCGGGTCCTCGTGCGCTTGGGGTCTATGCACTCAAGGTAGAGGTCGAAGTTCTTCTCTTTTATGGAGGCCGCGAAGATCTCCACGAGCCTCTCCGGCGTCACGTCCGACGGCACGTAGCGAACCGTGTAGAGCGGGCTCTTTATCTCCTCCATCCTCTCCTCCCCCGCGAACAGACCGCCGAGCTCCTCGGTCGGGTCGTACAGGGTGAAGGTGTGCCCTGGGATGTGGATGGCGACCGGAGTCACAACCCACCCCCACTGAGGCGCAATAGTCTTGACCTTCTCCGCCTGCGGGACGACCATCTCTATTCCGGTGATCCTGCCCAGCAGGGTCCACTTCCCCTCCTCGGGGAGATCCCTGTTGATCAGCCTGCGATAGCGCTTCAGCGCCTCGTAAGGCCCGAGCCAGTTGCGGTTCGAAATCTCCACGTAATAGTAGCCTTTAACGCCGCTGCCCACGGAGACGAACTCCCTGCCAAGGTCTATGAACTGCCCCGCCGGGTACTCGAACTCCTCCAGGATGACGTACTTTCCCGCCAGCTCCTCGATCGAGACCTCGGTCCTGTCCGGGGAGGGAAAGGCCTTCGGGAGGGCCACCGGACCGGTGAGAATCTCGTCGGTGAACTCCTTCCACTCCCGGTCGGCGAGGTCGCCGAACAGTTTTTTGAGCTTCTGCTCGTTCTCGCGGTAGACCAGCATCTCGGGGGTGATCTCCATGAAGTCCCCCTTGCTCTTCATGAGCGCGGCCTTCGCCCTCTGGAACAAGGCCTCGACCGCCGGGTCCTCCGGGTACTTCTCCTTGAGATCCCTTACTCGCTTGAGGGCCTCGTTTTCGTCGTACCCGAGCTTGAAGGGCTGCCCCCTGGAGCGGACCACCCTGTCCTCGAACTTCTTAAGAAAGAACTCCGCTCGTGTCACGTCGTTCTTGGGTGCCTGCTCGGCCGCCTCCGTACGCGCCGAAATGACAGAGACAAACAGGACGACGATAAAAAGCAGGAACCAGACTCTTTTCAAACGACAGCTCATAGGTTTCATCTCCTCTCGCCTTCGGGATGTCTTCAGAATGCATTGTAGCATCATCAAGCCTTTGTCACCCCATCCCGAGGCTAAAATACAGGGGTGGTATTTCCCACCCCTAAGAGGACTTCCGTCCCCATCCGTGTTTTCATCCTCAAGGGTGACAATACTCACCCCTTCCTCACCCCTCGACTAGCCCAAATTCTCCCTTAGCTCCAGTCGATTGGCGGTGCCCGTTTTCCTGTAGATGTTGCGCAGATGGTACTTCAACGTGTTCTGAGTTATAAAGAGCATGGAGCAGATGTTCCGGTCCTTCTGTCCCTTGAGCAGCAGCAGGGCTATCTCCGTCTCCTGCCGGGTCAGGTTGAACTCCATTAGCCTCGCTCGCAGCAGGAGCTCCTCCTCCGCCTTCTTTTCCTCGGGCGTCGCCGACTTGACCGGCTCCCCGGCTCCGTCAGCGACGGGAGAGGGATCCTCCCCGCTCCTCTCCGGCTGAAGCGGCACTTCCGCTCCGTCCCAGAGGACCAGCATCAGCAGAAGCAGACAGACGCCGGGGACCAGCAGCGAGATATATCCCGTCTCGCCGGAGAAGGCGGGCAGATGGACCGTACCTCCGGCCAGGACGATCAGAAAGAGCCCTCCGTGAACCACCCTCTTGCGCCCCTCCCCGGAGCGCGAAGCAAAGTAGATCAGGAGCAGCCAGGCGTAGAGATCCAGAAAGGCGAGCCCTGTCTCCAACAGCAGGCTCGGCAGGGCGTACAGCGGCGAGAAGGCCATAAGAAAGAGGGCTGTGGCGATGAAGGGGAACGCCCCCTTGTAGAAGGTCCGCAACTCCGCCCTGGGATAGAAGCGGAAAGCAGCAGCCGCGGCCAGGGATGCGACGACGCCGGTCAGACCGTCGATGAACGGGGCGGCCGAGCGCTGCGCATGAAAGAGAGCGGGCTTTAATCCCAGCAAGAACCCGTTGGCCGCGTACAGGCAGAAGAGAAAGACGGACAGCCTCCAGAATGGCAGCCTTGCCGTCCTTGCAGGGGCTTCCTTCGCCTCGGGCCCCCCCGCCGTAGAGAGGATGAGGCCCGCAGACAGAACGGGGGCCAGGATCGACAAGAGCAGAGGGGCGACGAGCGAGGCGAGGAGTCCCGCGATGGCCGCGACCAGCGGCGCCAGTCCGAAGACGACGGCGACATCGTCGGGGATGAGCGATGTCAGCGACATGCCCAACATGCCTATCAGCATGGCGGCCCCCGCAGCGGATAAGACCAGGCCCGACACCGCCGCTATAGACGAAAACGGCACGCCGAGCCTGGTTGAAAGGTGCAGAAGAAGCGGCAGCAAGAGCATCGAGATAGCGCCGAGGAGGCCCGTGTGACGCTCGTCGCCTGGCCCGCCCGGAATTATCGCCTGCACCAAGTAGGTCAGCCCGTGCACCCCCAGGAAGAGATGCACGGGGTTCCAGCCCGAATACCCCGCCTCCGACAACCGTTCCATAAGACCGTACCGGAGGAAGACGGATCCCATCCAGGCGAAGAGCAGACCCATCCCCGCCGCGGCGGAGACGATTCTGCGGACTCTCATAGGAGGACCCCCTTGCCAAGCGACCGTCCTCCGGAAAGCAACGGGGGGGCCGCCAAATACCTTGAGCAGTCCGATCGGCAGTTCATGCAAATCATCCCCTTCCGTCCTCGGCTTTACGGTACTATTCTACCAGTGCAGCGGAGACAATTCCCCATCCCCTGTCGGATCTCCGAGGTGGTTTTTCCCACCCCGTACGAGTATCGGCACCCCTCTTTTCACATCCACGGACAATATGATATCCTTTTTTTCGGGAATAACTATTTTTAAGGAGGAACATTTACATGTCCGTAAAGAATGCTATGACAGCGGAGTTCCTGCGCTCCGCCTACGGCGGAGAGAGCATGGCTCAGATGCGCTACCTCAGCTGGGCCGACAAGGCCGACAAGGAGGGCTTCCCGATGATCGCCCGCCTCTTCAGGGCGGTCGCTTATGCCGAGCAGGTTCACGCCAATAACCATTTCAACGTACTCGGAGGCGACGTCGCAGACACGGCGGTGACCGCCGGGGCCGTGTTCGGCATCAAGGACACGGCGGAGAACCTGCTGGGCGGGATCATGGGCGAGGACCACGAGATAGAGCAGATGTACCCGGTCTACTACGAGGCCGCGAAGTTCCAGGGAGAGAAGGATGCGATGCGCACATTCAACTTCGCCCTCCAGGCGGAGAAGCAGCACGCAGACCTCTTCAGAAAGGCCAGGGAGTGCGCGCTGGAGAAGAAGGACGTCGGCTTCCAAGCGATCTACGTTTGCCCCGTCTGCGGTCACACGATCGAGGACGAGGCGCCGGACAAGTGCCCGGTGTGCGGCGTCGCGAAGGACAAGTACAGGAGATTCTGATTCAGGACAGCGAAGAGGGGGGCGGAACGCCCCCCTCTCTTGTTTATCGCCTCAGTTGGTCTCTTCCTCGGACGCCGAGTGCTCGTCATCCACCTCGCCAACAGGCTCCTCGACCACCGGCTCCTCAGGCTCTACCACCTCTTCAACTTCAACCGGCACCTCGGCCTCTTCGACAGCCTCTTCAGCCTCTTCGGCCTCCTCGACCTCTTCGGCCTCCTCGACTATCGGCTCTTCTTCAGGCTCGGATTCGTCAACCTCGACCACCGGCTCCTCGAACTCAGGCTCTTCCACCTCTTCGACTTCAACCGGAGCCTCGGCCTCTTCGACAGCCTCCTCGACCTCTTCGGCCTCCTCGACTATCGGCGCCTCCTCCGGCTCGGCATCGTCAACCTCGACCACCGGCTCCTCGAACTCAGGCTCTTCCACCTCTTCAACTTCAACCGGCACCTCGGCCTCTTCGACAGCCTCATCGACCTCTTCGGCCTCCTCGACTATCGGCTCCTCCTCAGGCTCGGATTCGTCAACCTCGACCACCGGCTCCTCGAACTCAGGCTCTACCACCTCTTCAACTTCAACCGGCACCTCGGCCTCTTCGACAGCCTCTTCAGCCTCTTCGGCCTCCTCGACTATCGGCTCCTCCTCCGGCTCGGCATCGTCAACTTCGGCAGCAGGCTCCTCGACCAACGGCGCCTCCACCTCTTCAACTTCAACCGGAGCCTCCGCCTCTTCGACAGCCTCCTCGACCTCTTCGGCCTCCTCGACTATCGGTTCCTCCTCGGGCTGACTGTAGACGCCGGTCACCGAGCTCAAACTCCCCGCTTCAACCTTCGCCGCGATCGGATCAGGAGCGATCCAGCCCTCGACGTCAGAGAATGATATCTCGTGCTCGCCGGGGGTCAGGCCCTGCACCACCTCGCCGCTCGAGTACTCCCCCTCGCCATCCAGGCACCACAGAGCCTCCTCCGGGCCCTCGATGACGGCGGAGACGGATCCCTTCACCTGCTCGTACTCCGCTTCAACCGGGGTTATCTCGTCCTTTTCGACCGTTACAGCGAGCGGTTCTGGCGCGATCCAACCCTCGGCCTCGCCGAAGCCAACGGTGTGCTCTCCCGTCGGAAGGCCCCGGACCACCTCTCCGCTGGAGTACTCGTCCTCGCCTCCCAGGTTCCACAGGGCGTCCCCGGGCCCTTCGATGGAGACTGAGAGAGAGCCAGTGTGACGCTTGTAATCTCCCGCGGCTATGGTGGTCACGTCACGGAACACCGTTATCGGCTGATCCTCGGGCGTCTCCCATCCCTCGACCTCAAGGAAGCTCACCTTGCGATCACCCACGGGGACGACCTTCGACGCCTCGCCCGCTGCATGAGCTCCTTCGACGCCCTCCACGAACCACCTGGCCTCCTCCGGCCCCTCGATGTAGACGGCCACGGTACCGACATGCTGCAAGTACCAGCCTCTCAGCTCCGTCACCGCGTCCTTTGCTACGACGAGCCCGTGGTCAAGCGGCTTGTCCCAGCCCTCGACGTCGGAGAAGATTATCGTATGCTCGCCTGTTGCAATATCTCCTACGGTAGCTCCGCTGTGGTGGCTCCCCTCGCCGTCGACGCTCCAGCGCGCCGTGGCCGGCCCCTCGATTGTCACAGCCACCGAGCCGAGGTGCCGCTTGTAGCCGGGTTCAGCCTTCGCCAAGGAATCCTTAGCCACAGTCAGCTGGAACTCCTTCGGGGAGTCCCATCCATCCACCTGCGAGAAGCTGATCCTGTGCGTTCCAACAGGAACTCCGTCCACAGTCTCGCCCTTCTCGTAGCTCCCCTCCCCGTCAAGGATCCAGCGCCCCTCCCCGGGTCCGCTGAAGGGGATCCTGATCGAGCCCCTGTGGATGGTAAACACCGCATCGACCTTCGCCGTCTCGTCCTTGGTCACTGTGACCGAGACATCGTCCGGCTCGTCCCAATCTAAAAGATCGTAGAATGTCACGGTGTAATCGCCCACAACGAGGTCCCTGACCACCTCGCCGTCCTTGTGGAAGTTCTCTCCGTCCATAGTCCAGCGGGCCTCCACCGGACCGTCGATATTCACCTGGATCGCGCCCCTATGGCGCTTGTAGGCGACCTCCGCCTTTGCAAGGGCTTCGTTCGCCACTGTGACCGTCAGGCTCTCCGGCTCGTCCCAATCGTCCACCTTCGAGAAGGAGATGCTATGCGCCCCGACGACCACGCCCTGAACGACCTCGCCGCTGGCGTAGACTCCTTCGCCGTCCAGGTGCCAGGTGGCCTCCTCCGGCTCGGTGATGTCGACGGTTATCGAGCCCCTGTGCTCCGAGTATGCGCCCTCGGCCTTGGCCGTCGCGTCCTTGGCCACCAGGACCGTTGCTCGCTCCGGCGTGTGCCAGTCCGGGACATCCGAGAAGACGACCGTGTACTCGCCCACGGGCACACCCGACAAGACCTCGCCGGCCGCGAGAGCCCCGTCAACTCCGTCCAAGTGCCACTTGGCCGCCTCGGGCCCTTCGATCGCCACTGCCACCGAGCCAGTGTGCTTCTCGTAAGCCTTGTCCAACTCCGCCACGGAGTCGCGCTTCACGGACACCTGGATCGAGGCGGGGCTGTCCCAGTCGCGGACCGCGGAGAAGGAGATCGTGTAGTCGCCCACCGGCAGATCGGACACCGTCTCGCCGTTCACGTAGAGACCCCTGCCGTTTATGGCCCAGCTTGCGTCGTCCGGGCCTTCGATGTTCACCTTTATCGAGCCGACATGCCGGACGTAGACCCCGCGAGAGTAAATCGTCGAATCCTTCTCCACCTGTATGGCGATGTCGGCGGGCCTGTCCCAGTCGGGAACATCGGCGAAGCCTATGGTGCGCTCGCCTGTCGGTATGTTCTCGGCGGCCTCTCCTCCGGCATATTCGCCCTCTCCATCGAGCCCCCAGGACGCGCCTTCCGGCCCGACTATCGTCACGACCACCGACCCGGTCTGCCTCTTGTAAACGCCGGTCAGGGCAAGAGGCGCGTTTCCGTGGACAGTCACGGCCTGCGGCTCCGGCGAATCCCACCCGGGGACGTCGGAGTAGGTGACTGTGCGCTTCCCTGCCACCTTGCCTATTGTCTGGTCGCTTTCGAACAGTTCCTCGCCGTTCAGCGACCAACGCCCCTCCACCGGCCCCTCGACCGTGACCCAGAGGGAGGCCTTGTGCTGACTGTACTGCCCCTCCACCTCCGTCTGTTCATCGACCGCGACGGCTATGTCCAAATCGGCAGGCTTGGACCACAGGTCGACCTCGTGGTAGGTGACCGTGTGATCCCCGACCGGCACACCGGACAGGATGTAGCCGCTCTCGTACCGCCCCTTGTCGTCGAGGCCCCAGCGGGACGAGCCCGGTCCCTGGATCGCGACCGTCACCGAACCTCTCTCGTTCTTTACAGCCGCGCCGACGTTAAGAGCGCCGTAAGCGACCCTGCCCGCCAGCGCCTTGTCCCTGGCGGCAAACTCGAGTATGCGCTCCTTGACCCCGGAGGCCGAAAGTTCCGGGTCGGCGATGGCCACAAGTGCCGCCGAGCCCGCCGCGAAGCCGGAGGCCGCGGACGTGCCGTTGATAACCTGGTAACCGCCGTCCAGAGCCGTGCTCAACACCTCGAAACCTGGTGCGGCGATGTCCACGGCAAGCCCATGGTTGGCCGACTTCACAGGATTACCGTTCTCCATCACCGCGGTTACCGTCAGGACTCCCTCGGCGGAGAGAGAGGCGGGGTAGATCTTGTTCCCCTTGTATCCGCCGCCGGCAGAGTCGATGTTCTGCCCCTCGTTGCCCGCCGCGGCGACGAGAAGTATCCCCGCGTCGGAGACGGCCCTGCAGGCAACCGCGAACGGGTCGGATTCGAGGTCTTCGACCTCGGGCGTCCAGGCGCCGAAGGCCATGTTCGCTACTCGTATGTTAAGGCCGCGCTTCTTCTGCCCTAGGACGTAGTCGAGACCGGCCATGACGTGTCCGTAACTGCCCGCGCCATTGGCGTCAAGGACCTTAACCGAGAGAAGGCGCGCACTGTCGCCCGCCGTGGCGCCGACTATCCCCGCGACGAGGGTCCCGTGCCCGTTGTCGTCAAACGGTCCCCTGACGACGCTGACGAGGTTCTTCCCGAACTCCCCGTCCTTGTCGCTTCCTGCGTTTGAGGCAAGGTACTCGTGGTCCGCCTTTATTCCCGTGTCAAGGATGGCGACATACACCTCGTCCCCGCCGGTCGCAAGTGCCCAGGCATCAAACGCCCTTATATACTCGATCCCCCATGACGACTCGAGCTCAGGGTCGTCCTGGCTCGCCAGGATTTTGACTATGTAGTTAGGCGTCGCTCCCCTGACACCAGGGAGGGCACGGACCTCCTCCAGAAGCTCGTCAACAGGCTTCTCCGCCGACTTGATCTGGAAGATGCACTTTCCCGAGGCGTCCGCTATGGCCTCGTAGGTGCGTATGACCTTGGAACCGGTGGCCTCTGCGACTCGCCCGGAAAGGGGCTCCACCTCCGACGCGCCGCCCGGCGCGTCCATCAGAACAAGCACGTCCCCCCTCACGAACTCCAGGTTCGGGGCCTTCGGCTGCGCACAAGCACAGCCACCATATAGGAATAGCAATAACAGTGCCAACGCCAGTTTCACTTTCTTCATCAAGATCACCATCCATTTAACTGTGCTGTAAAAGTACGCCTTGTTTATCGTACACCATCGCTTCCAGATGTCAATTGCGTGAGCAGCCATCCTGACGCAAGTTCAGTCGGTTTTCGCGCGGAGTACACCGGTTCTCCGGTCAAGCCCCGAAGCCCAGTTTTGCCTTCAGCCCCCAGACCATCTTGTACACGGGCGGTATCAGGAAAAGGGCCAGCACTCCCCCCGCTATCAGCCCTCCTATCGAGACGATGGCCATCGGCGAGCGGTAGGATCCCCCTTGGCCGATCCCCATGGCGAGCGGTACCATCGCGATGACCGACGTCGCATCGGCCATAATTATCGGGCGAAGACGCACCCTGCACGCCTCGACTATCGCCGACGCCGGATCCTTGCCCTCCTTTCTCAGGATCTCGGCGAAGTCCACGACCACTATGGCATTGTTGACCACCAACCCCACCAGCATGATGACCCCCATCAGAGCGTAGACGGACAGAGGCGTGCCGGTCAGCAGCAGCGCCGGGATCACGCCTATTATCGAAAGGGGGACCGTAAGCATTATCACCAGCGCGAAGACGAACGACTCCAGTATGGCGGCGATCATCAGGAAAGTCAGCAGTACCGCCAGGGCGAGGGCCAAGTTCAGAGTGCCGAAGTTCTCCTGTATCGACCTTATCTCGCCCGCGTAGGAGAAGCCGTAACCCAGCGGGAGCGGCACCTCCTCCAGCCTGCTTCTTATCGCCCTGTACACGTCACCGACGGTGACACCCTGCACGTCCGCCTCGACTGTTATAGAGCGCTGCCTCTCCTTGCGAAGAATCTGGGTGGGCCCCATTGTGTGCTTGAGCTCGGCCAGGTCCCTAAGAGAGACGAATCCCGCGGACGTCGGGAAGGGAAGGTCCGGAAGCTGGAAGGGGCTTGCCACCTCGTCCGCTTTCAACTTTACCAGGATGTCGTACTCCTTCCCCGCCTCGCGGAAGACCCCTGCACTCAGCCCTGTGACGTAGCCGCGCAGCGTATCGGACAGGCTCTCGGTATTGAAGTTGAGCCTGGCCATCCTGAGGCGGTCCGGGACTAGCTGTATCTCCGGACGCCCCGTCCTCCAGTCCAGGTCAACGTCGACCACGCCGTCAATCTCGCGCAGAGCGTCCATGACGGTGACAGCGAGGGAGTTAAGAGTTACGGCGTCCTCCCCCCTGACGACCACCTGGATCGGCTTGCCTCGCACGCCGCCTCGCCCTCCTCCGGCCGACACGCTCGACTTCACGTCCGGCAGAGACGCAAGCAGGGGACGCAGCGGTGTCGCGAATGAAAAGCTGGACGGCCTGTCGGGCGCGTCATCCAGATATATGCGGATGGACGACCTGTTCAGCCCGGACCTCGAACCCCCTCCGCCTATCACGACGCTGGCGCCCGACACGTGAGGCAGGGACAGCACGTGGCTCTCCACCTGCCTGGTCAGGCGATCGGTCATGGCCAGCGAAGCCGACGCCGACGTCTCCATGCTGATCGACACCTGCCCCTCGTCGGACATGGGGAAGAACTGGAAGCCGACCTTTCCGGCCAGCATCACCGAGCCAACGCACAGAGCGACGAACAGCAGAATCGTCGTCGCCGGGAAGCGGACCGCCAGCCGCACCAGCACGTGGTGCAGCTCCTCGAACCCTTGGTAGAGCCACTGCCACCAGCCGGTCAGCAGGCGGCTGAGTGTCGATGGCCCGGAGGATCGCCCCATCCGCGCCGCAAGCATCGGGGTCACCGTCAGCGCAACCCAGAGGGAGAAGAGCGTCGAGAAAACGACCGTCATCGCGAAGGGGTTGAACATCTGTCCCATGGGCCCTCCCGCCAGGGCTATCGGGATGAAGACTCCCAGGTTGGTCGAGGTGGTGGACAGCACCGCCAGAGCGATCTCCCTTGTCCCCAGCTCCGCGGCCTGCAGCCTATCGTGTCCCAGCTCCCGGTATCTGATTATGTTCTCTATCACGAGTATCGAGTTGTTCACCAGTATGCCAGTCGATATTGCAAGGCCGAGCGTAGTCATAAGGTTGAGGGAGTAGCCCGCGAGAACCATCGGCATGAAGGTCGCCACCACCGCGGTCGGCATCACGAATGCCACCAGCAGGGTGGCTGACATCCTCCCCAGGAATAAGAAGAGTATCAGGGCGGTCAGCAGAGTGCCGATTATCATGTCCCGGAAGACGTTCCAGATGGACTCGGAGATCAGCTCCCCGTCGTCGAACGGGATCGCCATGGAGAATCCGGGCGGCAGATCCGGAACGATCTTATCCAGCAGCTCGCGCACGGCCCGGCTCGCCTTCACCACATTGCCGTCGGGGACCGCCGTGAGATATAGGATGAATGAGTCGCTGCCGTTGTAGCGGGCCAGGCGGCGCACCTCGGCGGTGGAGTCAGTCACCGACGCTATGTCCGCAAGCCGCACAGACACGCCCTTCGACAGGGGTATCTGCAGCTCCTCAAGCTCCCGCACCGTGGCCGACTCGCCGACCACGCGCAGGATCGACTCCTGGTCCTCCAACGATATGCGCCCGGAGGGAGAGCTGTAGTTGCCGCTCCTGATCATGTTCGTCACCTGGCGTATGCCAAGGCCGAGGCTGGCGAGAGCCACAGGGTCGAGGTCCACGTGTATCTCTCGCGTCAACCCGCCGTCCAGCGAAACGTCCGCCACGTCGGTCACCTGCGACAGCCTTCGCTGAACCCTGTCCTCCAGTATGTCGTACGCCCTCTGGGGCGGCAGGGTGGAGGTGAAGACAATCGACATGAAGGAGCGAGCGTTCATGTCGAACTTCCTGACCACCGGATCGTCCGCGTCCTCGGGAAGTCGCACCGTCCTCACCCGGTTGGCCACGTCGAGCGCCGCGTCCGCCAGGTCCACGTCCGCGTCGAACTCGACGAAGACGAAGGACAGCCCCTCCAGCGAGGAGCTCTCTATCTTTCTGCTACCCTGCACCTGGCTGATAGCATCCTCAAGCGGCTTGGTAACGAGCATCTCCATATCCTCCGGCCCGGCGCCCGAATAGCGGGTGATAACGGAGACGAAAGGGACCTCTATCTTGGGAAGCAGAGATATTCCCATGCCGTTCATGGCCGAAAGCCCCAGCAGCACGGCGAGGATGACGATCACCAGGGTCAGCACGGGACGCCTGATGGATAGTCCGATTATGCCCATCTAGCCGCCGTCGCCCCCGTTCGCGCCCGTGCGCAGCCTGCCGTCCGAGACTGTCACCTTGGCCCCCTCGTACAGGTTGCCCGCCCCCAGCTTCGCCACCATGTCGCCGGGCGCGAGGCCGGAGAGCACCTCCATGAAGCCGCCGCTCCCCTCGCCCGCCTCTATATCGCGGCGAGCCGCCAAGCCCCCCTCGACGATGAACACGTAGGGACGCCCGTCCTCGCGCAGGATGCACTCGTACGGGACGGCCAGGGCGTCCTCCTTGCGCACCATGAGGACCTCCATCCGCGCATAGTCGCCCGGTATCAGGGAACAGTCCGGCGGAAGCCCGACTATACCCCGGAAGAAGCCGGTCTGAGGATCCGCCTCCGGGTCCAGGCGCAAAATCGAGCCGGTGGCCTCACCGCCCCAGGGAGCTCTGACCAGGACCTCCATGCCCGGCTTTATAAGCCCTCGGATCGTCGGTGAGATCAGCATCTCGACCTCCCGCCTGTCGAAGTCCGCGACGGCGAGCAGCTCGCGCCCCGGGTCGGCGAACTCCCCTACCTCGACGCTCTTTCGGACCACCACGCCGTTGAGGGCCGAGCGAATCTGGACGCGCGACACGGTCGTGCGCGCATCGCGCAGCCTCGCGGCCTCCTCCTGCACCGCGACGTTGGCCCTGTCCAGCTCCTGCTTCGACGCGCCGCCCGCCTCGAACAGGCTCTTGAGGCGATCGTAGCGGGACTTCGCTTCATCGTAGGCCGCCTTTCGAGCGCCCAGCAGCGCCACCTGGCTCTGCCCCGCGAGGGACACAAGCACGTCCCCCTTCTTCACCAAGTCGCCGACCTCGACGTTGACCTCCTCCACGACCTCGCGCGATGGCGCCGATACCTTCTGCACCTGCGCCGAGCGAACCGTGCCGAAGAAACTGCGCCTTATCTCGAAGAGCTGCGGCCGCACCTCGTAAACCGTGATGGTGATCCCGGCCGAAGGAGGGGGAATCCTGCTCTGCGCCCCCGACGGCACTGCTATCCTGTAGCCCAGGAAACCCAAAGTCCCGGCCAGGAGAAACACCCAGAAAAGAACGTTCGCTTTTTTCAATACCGACATCGCACCCTCCTGCAACTCGCGTTGCTCCGATGTAATCTCGGTTTATTCTATCACCTCAATTGAAAAGATGTCCGAACACCACACCCGCAGTCGCAGAAAGCAGCACCACCAACGATATAAACGCAAGAGTTTTTTTAGGACCCAGTACCCCGCTGATTACCAGCATGCTGGGCAAGGATAGTGCAGGCCCTGCAAGCAGGAGTGCAAGTGCAGGGCCTCTTCCCATTCCTGCGCCGATCAGCCCGTCGAGGATGGGAACCTCGGTAAGAGTAGCGAAATACATGAAGGCTCCGGACAACGATGCGAAGAAGTTTGCACCAAACGAGTTCCCTCCCACCAACATCGCCACGTAACGAGCCGGGATCAGCGCCTCGTGCCCCGGACGGCCGAGCAGGAAGCCAGCCCCAAGCACACCCGCGAACAGCAGCGGCGTTATCAGCAGCGCGTAGTCGCGGGAAGAGGCCACCCACTCCTTTCGCTCGTCACGCGAGAACCAGGCCCGCGAAGCGAAGATCACCAGCGAGAGCGAGAGCCCGGAGAGCAGCCATTTTATCTCGTAAATCCCGCTCCACAGGCCGCCTGGTGTGCGCGGCGGCGCCCAGTTTGCGAATAAGAGAAAGAGCACCATGCCTCCTATATGCGCGACCGTTCTCCAAGGGCGCTCGTCCCCCGGCTCCGGTACCGTTGCAAATCCCTCCTGCCGAGCACCCTCCTCCCGTCCAAAGAGCGCTCCCATGATCAATCCTATCAGCAGGCTGATTACAATCGCTCCAACAGCTCGCGCGACGCCCAGCTCAAAACCGAGCACCCTGGCGGTTAAAACTATGGCCAGGATGTTTATCGCCGGCCCTGAGTACAAGAAGGTGGATGCCGGGCCAAGCCCCGCTCCCCTCGAATATATCCCCGCGAACAGAGGCAACACTGTGCAGGAACAGACCGCGAGCACACCTCCCGATACCGATGCAACCGAGTAGGCGAGCCATCTATTCGCGCGTCCCCCCAAATATCTCATCACGGACTGCCTGCTGACAAAGACCGAGACCGCCCCCGCGATAAAGAACGCGGGCACTAGACACAGCAGCACGTGCTCCCTGGCATAATCGTGCATCATGGCAACCGATTCTGCCAAGGCATTCCAGACTCTCTCGTTGTCAGCGGGAATAAAATAGAACACCAGGAAAAATGCGGCTATCCACAAGAACTTCACCCTGTCGCTCATCAAAAACACCCCCCCGGTCAAATATATGTGGCATTTTCTGCACATATAATGCGAAAAAAAATTCCCCCTTCAGGGAGTCGCCGGACTAAACAAGCTTCGATAGCAGCTCTTTGATCTTCTCAAGCGACGGCGATCCCCCCGCGAACAACAACTTTCCGTCCGCCATGAGTGCAGGAGTTGCAACCACTCCCCTCTCCATTATCTCCATTATGGAGGTCACCTTCACGACCTCGCAGTCCAGCCCCAGCTCCGTCGCAGCCTGCTTCGTCAGCTCCTCCAGTTTCCTGCACTTCGCGCAGCCCGTTCCCAATACTTCTATTCTTGCCAGTGTCATCATTACCGCCTCGCTTTCCGCGGATCACAATCGCATCTGGCCAGAAAAAGCTCTGGCTCCTCCCCAAGCACAACCCTCTCCACACAGGAGAGCAGCTGAGCGAGACAACCCATCCTCAGCGAGTAGTACACATTCAGTCCCTCCTTCCTATCCTCCAGTATGCCCAGCGACTTCATCATCGCAAGGTGCTTGCTTATCGTGGTCCTGTCGAAATGAAACATATCGGCGATATCACATACGCACATCTCGCGGCTCGCAAGGGCCTCAACTATAGTCATACGGACCGGATGCGCCAGCCCCTTGAGTATGGCGGTCTTTTTGCGCTGAGTGTCGTCGATCATTCTCATCCTCCATTGAAGGGCATCGCTCTTTTTATGTGGCAATTCTACCACTTACCTTGGTTCGGTCAAGCCCCTCCTGAAAACCCAGGACAAAGCTGTTACAATCGTGCCATATACGGTGTGAGGAGTGGCTTCCATGGACGAAGTGCGAAAATACGTGGAGAAGAGATACGCCGAGGCCGCGCGGTCACCGCGGAGATCCGGCATCATCAACATGACGAGGAGAAACTACGACGGGGCGACACTCGCGGCAGCTCCCGGCGGAATGGCGGCGCGATCCTTCGGCTGCGGCAACCCGGTCGAGCATGCTGAGCTGATCCACGGCGAGACTGTGCTCGACCTCGGCTGCGGCGCCGGGCTCGACATGTTCATCGCGTCGAAGGCCGTCGGTCCGGAGGGCAGGATCATAGGCCTTGACATGACCGGGGAGATGCTGGCGGAGGCCGCAGGGAACCTGAAGGAGCTGGAAAACGTCGAGCTCCTAAGGGGATACATCGAGGACATACCACTAGCGGACAAGTCCGTGGACGTCGTCATCTCCAACTGCGTGATCAACCTCTCACCGGATAAGCCCGCCGTGCTGAGGGAGGCCTACAGGGTCCTTAAGCCCGGAGGCAGGTTCTGCGTCGCGGACATGCTCTTTATTCGCCCCGTCTCGGAGCGTATAGTCAGTAACCTCGCCGCATGGTCGGGGTGCATCGCAGGCGCGCTGCTGGAGGAGGACTACCGGCGTCTGGCGGAGGAGGCGGGCTTCATCGAGGTTGAGATACGCAGGATCAAGGTCTTTCCCATCCCCGAGTCGCTGGCCTCTATGGCCTTCCCGGAGCTGTCGGAGAGCGAGAGGCGCGAGATCGACGGGGTGCTGGCGAGCGCCATCGTCATCGGCAGGAGGCGCCGCGCGAGGTCGGTGTGATATAATACTCCCAGGGGGTGATTTTAATGAGTGAAAGGGAAAAAGAATCCCGCGGCTTCGTCTGTCCTCCGTGAATCCTAGTGTTCCTGGCCGCGGCGGGCATCGCGGCGATATCCTGGGTGATCAACTGGTTCAGGGGGTAGTTTTGGGCGGCGCTCGTCGGAGACGCCGCTTTTTTTGCGCCGCCTCGTTCCCGTTGCGGCGTGCTATCCGTGCGTGTATCATCTTATATGGGAGCTGAGCGCGGATGACCTGGAGACCCGAGCATGAAGAAGAGCATAAGGGCGGGAAGGAGCGCAACGACCGAAGGAAGTTCTCCTGGTCGAGGGCGGTCTGGAGGACCTTTCTGTTCTTCGCCGTCATCCTGGTGGACCAGGCCATCCTCTTCGGAATAGCCTGGTACTCGTGGGAGTTCGCCGTCGACTCGGCCCTCAGACTGGAACTCCAGGGCATACCCTCCATCGACGAGCTTCGTTCGTACAGGCCGATGAAGACCACCGTGCTCTACGACGCTCACAACGAGCCATTCGCCAGGTTCTTCATCGAGGACAGGGTGGAGATCCCCCTTCACCGGGTCTCGCCCTGGCTCCGCAAGGCTGTCATAGCCGCCGAGGACGCCCGGTTCATGGACCACGGCGGAATAAACCTGCTGTCCATCGGCAGGGCCGCCCTGGAGAACAGGAGGGCCGGCGGCATCCGCCAGGGGGGGAGCACGATAACCCAGCAGCTCGCCCGCACCATGTTCTTGACCAACGAGCGCACTCTGGAGCGCAAGCTTCGCGAGGTGATAATAGCCTTCAGGCTGGAGAGCGCCTTCAGCAAGGAGGAGATCCTGGAGAAGTACCTCAACGAGATCTACTTCGGCAGGGGCGCATGGGGGGCGGAGACGGCGTCTCGGGTCTACTTCGGGAAGAGCGCCTCCGATCTCTCACCGGGCGAGGCGGCTCTTTTGGCCGCCCTGATCCCCTCGCCTAACCGCCTGCCGCCCGGCTCGCCGACCGACGCGGCGGAGGCGGCGAAGAGGCGAGTTCTAGCCCGAATGCTCGAGACGGGGGCGATCACAGAGGAGGAGTACAGGGAGGGCTCCCCCCCGGTCGCGGTGGCTGACCACGCCCTGGATCGGCCCGAGGCTCGCGTGAAATACCCGTATTTCGCGATGAGGGTCCTCAACGAGACTCTGCTGCCCAAGTACGGCGTCCGGGGCGCCTACGGCGGAGGCCTGCACGTATACACCACTCTCTACCCGGACCTGCAGGAGGCGGCGGAGCGAGTAGCGGCCAAGTCCAAGCTGCAGCTGGCCATCGTCGGGCTCGACCCCGCCACCGGCGCTGTTATGGCACTTGTCGGCGGCAGGACATGGGACGAGAGCCAGTTCAACAGGGCCGTCCAGGCCTATCGCCAGCCCGGATCTTCATTCAAGCCTCTCGTCTACGCGGCCGCCTTCGAGGAGCTGGGATGGCGCCCCATGTCAAAGCTCGACGACTCTCCCCTGACGCTCAGGTACGGGACGGAGCTGTGGTCCCCGCACAACTACGACCGCAAGTTCCGCGGCAGGGTCACCGTAGAGAGGGCGCTTGTCAGCTCGCTCAATGTTCCCGCCGTGCGCGCCTTCCTGGCCACGGGCGAGGGGGCCGTGACTAGGACCGTGCGAAAACTCGGCATTACCACCCCTTACCTGCCGGAGAGCCCCTCCATGGCCCTCGGCTCGGCATCCCTGACCCCGCTCGAGATGGCGACGGCCTTCTCCGCGTTCGCCAACGGAGGCTACAGGGTCTTTCCACACATGGTGAGAGAGATTCGGGACGACGACGGCAACTTGCTCTTCAGGACGGAGGACGACCGGATACGGGCCATCTCGGAGCAGGCGGCGGGAGAGATAAGGGATACATTGATAAAGGCCGTGAACCACGGGACCGGGACTGCGGCACGCATAAAGGGGTACGAGGTCTTCGGCAAGACCGGGACGACCAACGACTTCCGCGACGCCTGGTTCATCGGCGGCTTCCCTGGGCTCTGCACGGCGGTCTACACGGGGCACGACGACAGGAAGCCGATAGGGGGCGGAGCGACAGGCGGAAAGATAGCCGCGCCTATCTGGCAGGAGTTCATGAAGGAGGCCGCGGACATTCTATCCCCGGAGCTATCCTTCCCGAAGTACGCCGTCACCTCTGCCAAGGTCCCGCACGACGAAGGCGCGGAGGAAGAAGAGCCGGAAGAGGAGGAGGTATTCACTTCACCCCCCGTCGAGGTAAAACCCACGCAGACTCCCATCGTACCCCGCCCGTCGACCCGCCCCTGGCCCGGTCAGGAGAGGGAGAGGCAGCACCACCCATCGATGATAATCCAATCGGAGACGGACGCGAAGCTGGAGGAGCTGCTGAAGAAGTACAAAGTCGGCGATTGACGAAGCCCCGGCCGGAAGACCGGACCGGGGCCTAGGCTTTTTCACGGCGCCCGCCTATCGGTCCAGGACCTTCACACTGCAGAGCATGTCCTTAATCCAGCCGGCCGCGTCCTTGTAGCTTTCCTTCGGGACGCGGACTCCGAGCGCGACTCCAGTTCCCTCCCACGCGACCGAGAGGACAGCGTCCACGCCGTCGCCGCTCTTCTGGGAAAACAGGGTTACCTTCAGGTCCCCGTCGCCGCACTTCAGGGTGCTGGTCCCCTGCTCGCGCGCCCCCGCAGTGCGTTCTTTCATCATCTCCGCTACGGCCTCGGGCCCCTCCATCAGCACGATGTAGATCTCCGAGCCGTCGGGCCCCGCGACCCGTATCTCGTCGTCGTCGCGATCCATCTCCTCCGCTCCGTCGGGCAGCTCTATGAAGATCGAGGTGCCTCCGATGGTGAAAACACCCTCCTCCTCGTCGTCGACGAACTCGGGAAGTCCATCGTCCTCGTCGTCTTCGTCGAAGGCAGGAAGACCGTCGTCTTCGTCCTCGTCATCGTCGATTGCAGGAAGCCCATCGTCTTCATCGTCCTCCTCGTCGTCGAGGAAGGAGAGAGCCTCCTGTTCTTCTTCATCCTCTTCATCCTCATCCTCCGGAGTCGCCTCCAAGGCCGGCGGGAACTTCAGCACGCCCTTGACGAAGGAAAGGAACTTGGGCTGCAGCGCCTCGAACCACTCGTCGGTAGTGTCGAACAGGAAGACATAGCCGGTCTCGTCCAGTACGAAAACATACATCTCTCCCTTGAGCGTGTCCCGCTGGTTCGAGAAGTGGAATCGATGGATGAACGCATTCCAGCCGTGAAGCATCGTCGCCTCGTCCTCAAGGGGAGAATACTCGGCGAAGCCGGGCATGCTGTTCTCCTTAAGGGCTTGCAAGTAGTCCGAGAGCGGAAACCGACTCGGGATATCCTCCTCGAGCCAGATCATCTCCGCAAGGACTGTGCCCTTCTCCTGATATAAGAAGTACCTGTGAATCGACTCGTCTACGGGCTCCTGCTCCATCCATCCGGACGGAATCCTGCCCAGCGAGACCTCTCCGGCCACAGCTGCGGATGGCATGGAGACAAGACCCAACAGCGCAAAAAGAAAGATGATGGAGAATAACAACCTCTTCACCATAGATACCCCCTTAAATAAATTGGATTCCACGCCCCGAGGAGACGGCGTAGATACACGTTTCAGGTGCCTTTGGGCGCCTATCGTTGAAGTAATTTTAGCACTTTTACGCCCTTTTAGATAGGGCGGCATTTGCGACAACAGAGCTCTTCCATGTCATAATTAAACGAAACCCTGATTTCTAAAAAAGGAGAGATCTTCGATGACAAGGGCCAGGGTAGTGGAGACAAACGAGGGCATCCAGAGCGAAATAACGGTGGAGATGTTCGACAGGTTCGCGCGGATCATGAGGGACAAGGGCTGGCTCAACGTGGACAGCCTGCATAATGCAGGACTCTTGGCGGGGCGTGCCCTCGAGGTAGGCCCGGGCCCAGGCTACGTCGGGCTCGAATGGCTGAAAAGGCAGGGGGAGAATGCACGGCTTACGGGGCTTGAGATAAGCCCGGCGATGATCGAAATCGCCGGCAGGAACGCCCGCGAGTACAGCCTTGACGGCAGGGCCGAGTACGTTCTGGGCAACGCCATGGAGATGCCCTTCCCCGACGGTAGTTTCGACTCGGTCTTCTCGAACGGGCAGGGCTGCACGGATGCGAGGCTCTCAGGGAGTTCTTCGGGATGAGCATCATCGGCGCGAAGCCCACTTAAAAAGCACGCTATTGGAGTTTGATATGCGACGTGTCGCGAATCAGATCCGCAGCTTCCCCACCGCGTCGCACCCCGACGCAGTGGCGCTGATCCTGGGCAGCATGCCGGGGGAGGCGTCGCTGAGGGCGGGTCAGTACTACGCCCATCCGCGCAACGCTTTCTGGCCGGTGATGGAGGCTGTGCTGGGCGTCGGGGCGGACCTCCCCTACGAGGAGAGGATCGCCGCCCTGATCGACAGGCGAGTGGCGCTGTGGGACGTGCTGGCATCCTGCGTGCGGCCGGGCAGCCTCGACTCGGACATAGTGGACTCCACCGCAGTCCCTAACGACTTGCCGGGCTTTCTCACCGAACACCCGCTGGTGCGAACGGTCTTCTTCAATGGCACGAAGGCCGAGCAGGCCTGGAGAAGGCACATCGCGCCCGCCTTGCCGGGTTCGCCGCTCCGCCTCGTCCGCCTCCCCTCCACCAGTCCGGCCAACGCGTCGTACAGCACGGAGCGGAAGATCGAGGCTTGGCGGGTGGTGCCCCTTGCGGTCGAAGTCCCACCGGAGGGGAGACGGTTATGACAAGGGCCAGGGTCGCTTTGACGAACGAGGTCGTCCTGAGCAGGGTTACGGCCGAGACCTACGACAGGTTCGCGCGGAGTTCTTCGGAATGAGTATCACCGGGGAGAAGCCTGCTTGAAGCGTGCCATCGTAGTTCAAGGATGTGCGCCGTATCGCGACACGTGACAACAGCTTTCCCTTCGCGTCGCGACAGGACGTGGAAGTGCTGATCCCGGGCAGCATGCCCGGCGAGGCGCCCATTTCAACCGGATCAAAAGGCGGGTATGCGCTCACTCTTCAATCCCCTCCATCAGGGCGGCGATTTCCTCCGGCTGAGGTAGCTGCCCCTTCAGCTCTTTCGGCAGCGACCTGGTGTTTTCGTAGGTCGCGACGCCTATGGGCTTTGTGGCGGAGTGGAGGGTGTATTCGACTATGGTGCGATTCTTCTCCTTGCACATGACGATGCCGATGGACGGGTTTTCGTCCTCCTGACGGACCTGTCGGTCCAATGCGGTCAGGTAGAACTGCATTTTGCCCGCGTACTCCGGCTGGAACTCGCCGACTTTCAGCTCTATGGCGACCAGGCTGCGCAAGCGGCGGTGGAAGAGCAGCAGGTCGATGAAAAAGTCCCTGCCGTCCACCTCGATGCGGAACTGGCTGCCCATGAAGGCGAACATGCCGCCCATTGCACGAAGGAAGTCCTCGATCCTGGCGATCAGAGCCCGTTCCAGCTCCCGCTCGCTGTACTCCTCCCCCAAATCCAGGAAGTCGAAGGTGTATTCGTCTTTCACAGCCAACTTTGCCTGGGCGCGAAGCTCCGGGGTCAGCGTTCGGTTGAAATTGGTCTGACCCAGCATGGATTTTTCGTAGGTCTGGCTCTCTATCTGGTGCATGAGCACGTTTTTCGACCAGCCGTATTTGCGGGTCATGCGGACGTAGAATTCACGTTCGAGCGGGTCCTTGCACTTGCTCATTATGACCAGGTTGTGAGACCAGGCAATTTCTCCAACCAGTGGTTGGAGTTTTTCATGTCCGCAGTATTCGAGGAAGAATTGCCGCATGTACCAAAGGTTCTGCGGGGAGAAACCGGTAATTCCCGGAAACTCCCGCCTCAAGTCCGCGGATAGGTTTTCGACGACAGACCGTCCCCATCCGGCTGCATCCTGACGTTCCACAATCATCCTGCCAATATCCCAGTACAGCCCCACCAGCTCCTTGTTGACCGCTTTCAGAGCTGCGTACTGCGCAGAACGAACTCGCTCCTTCACCTCGGCCAGTAGGCGCGCATAGTCCGCGTTTTGAGTGATCATGGTCATGGCTGTCGCTCCTTTCATCAGGGGGCTCGATCATTTTCGCGGTGTCGGGAAGATGGTTCGGGGCGAGAACCCTCTTCTTTGGTGTTGTCATTCGATAACCTTCCAGTAGCCGCCACTGGCCGGACCGACGCGCTTCAGTCTGCCGTGCGACTTCAGTTTCGCAATCTGCTTGAGTAACGCGCGTTTGCTCATGCCGAGCGCATCGCCCAGAGATTAAGCGCGTACCACGGCATCCTGCCGCATCAGTTCGATGATTCGATCCTCTGTTTTCGGTGAACTTTCCGGTGAACCTTTCGGTGAACTTTTTGCTGAATCGAGTTGAGCCATTCGCACAGGCCTCGGTTATGACGCTGCCGGGAAACCATTATCGTATCGAGGAGAGGGCCCTGCTTCAAAGGCAAAGCGGGGCTCCGTGAACTAATGGCTCGGATCAATACTACACTGGAAGCGGGACTTTTGCACGGTCCGTTCTCTAAAAGACGGAAACGGCTTCCGGAAGGGAAATGGCAACGAGGAAATGCGGATCACCGGGGCCAAGCCGGCTTGACGGACCGGCATCCAGCCGCGACAATGGATGTAAGGTTGGGAAGCCGATTTTACCCTCGGGAGGCGATTGTTATGAGGCTAAGCGCGAGAAACCAAATCAAGGGAAGGGTCACGGCGATAAAGGAGGGAGCGGTGGAGGCCCAGGTGACGGTGGACATAGGCGGCCAGTCGATAGTGTCGGTGATAACGGTGGACTCGGTGAAGAACCTCGGCATCGCGGTGGACTCGGAGGTCGTGGCCGTGATAAAGGCAGACAGTGTCATGCTGGGAGTCGATTAGTCAAAATACTTTTCGGCCTCGTGTTCGAGGCGCTTTCCTTCTCTTTTTTTCGTCTGACGGTTACGTCGGAGCCTTTTCCCTTTGGGAGAGAGGAGGGCTTGTACGCCCTACCTCTCTCTCAAGCGCTACTTCGAGCCCCTGCCGAGGAATACGGCGAGCGGCGCCAGCAGCAGCAGGGCGAGCGGCAGGGCCGACCCTGCGCCTGCGGAGCATCCGCCGCCTCCGCCTCCTCCGCCCCCTCCGCCCCCGCCGACCATCACGTCGCAGGTCGCCGTGAAGCCGCCGTCCTGGGTCGTCACCGTGATTGCCGCCGTGCCGGGCGCTTTTCCGGTCAGCGTGGCGGTGAATCCGGACTGCGTCCCGTAGACTATATTCGTTTCGCTCGTGGTCCAGTTCACATCCTGATTAGTCGCGTTCGCGGGGACAATCGTGGCCGTCAGAACGGCGCTCTCTCCGACGGCAAGGCTCAACGAGGCGGGGCTCACGCTCACTCCGATCACCGGGACGATTAACGGGGGAGGCCAGGGGATCGGCGTGGGCGGGGGGGGAGGAGGCGGCATGGGAATAGGCTTGGGAGGCGGCATGGGAATAGGCTTGGGAGGCGGCTTGGGAATAGGCAGTGGCGGTGGTTTCTCGCCCCTGATGGCCGCGTTGACGTTGAGGTGTCCGTTCCGAGCGACCTTGCCTTTGAAGTGGGTGTTAATCCTGACGTATTCGAGGATGCGCGCCTTGATCTGTGTCGCGGTCATGCCAGGGTGCTTCGCGGCTATGAGGGCCGCAGCCCCCGCGACGTGGGGCGCGGCCTGGGAGGTCCCGCCTATGGATTTGTATTTGTTCGCCGAGTACGAGCTGAATATGAGTCTTCCCGGGGCCGCGAGGTCGACGTAGTTTGGGCTGTAGTTGGAGAAGCTGGGCCGCTTCCAGTCCGAGTCCATGGCCGCCACGGTTATCGTGTTGGCGAATCGGAAGCAGGCCGGGTAGCAGAGCTGCCCGTTCAGGTCCACCCATCCCTCAAAAAAGTCATCGTATCCTGTCGGATCGTCCAGGTCCTGGCCCTCGTTCCCCGCCGCGAACACCATTACGACGCCCGCGTCCGCCAGGGCCTTGACCGCTATCCCGTAAGGATGCGTGCTCGGATTGGCGATAGAATCCCTCCACCCTCCCAACGACATGTTGGCAACCCTGATGTTGAGCCCCAGGTTCTTCTGGTCGAGCAGGTAGTTCAATCCCGCTATGATCCATGAATCCCAGCCGCTTCCGTTTTTGTCAAGTACCTTGACCGCCAGCATGCCGACCTTCCAGTTAACGCCAACGACCCCGGTGTTGTTGTTTCCCACCGCGCCGATGATGCCGGCCACGTGCGTGCCGTGCCCGTTGAAATCCATGGGATTGGTCGGATCAATGCCGACGAAGTTGCGGCCGAAGTTTTTATCGAGGTCGCGCTGGATGTTGCCCGCCAGGTCCATGTGAGTGTACTCTATGCCTGTGTCCAGTACCCCGACGTAAACGCTCTTGCTTCCGGTCGCGACGTCCCAGGCATCCGGAGCTTCGATCGCCTCCATGCCCCAGAGCTTGTCGTACTCCGGGTCGTTGGGAGTCTTCATAGCGTGCTGGATGTAGTTCGGGGACGCTCCGATCACGCCGGGCCTGCCGCTCAGGGCCGTCAGCAGCTCCATGGTGCTCCTGCCCTCGGCCTTCATGTGGACGATGTTCCTGCCGGTCGCGGCGGCTATGGCGCCGTACGCCCGAACCGCTCGGGCGCCGATCGACTCCGCCGTCGACTGGCCGGCGGACAAGAGCGCGGTCTCGTAGGCGGCGCCCTCGGCCGACGCGGCGGCGGGGACCTCGAGCACCACCAACACCTCCCCGTCGACGTGCTCGCCGCGCACGGGAGCGCCGTCGAACGTGTAGACGGTCTTGAGCGGCGTGTCGGCGAACGCCGAGCCTGCGCAGAGGAGCAGCGCGATAATCAGAATAGGCAACTTTTTCCTCATTGAAAGCACCCTTCTTTCTTTTTCATGAAAAACAGGTCTCGTCGAAAAACAGCATTCCTCCTCGGCGCCGAAAGCCTGGTTGACGACGGCAAACGCCTCTGTAACTCGTCGCGCGACACGCCTTCGATCAGCGGATTTGCCTGCATGTCCTGAAGGCGCAACAAATTCTCATAACCTTGCGACATATTGTAAAAGCATTATAGCATAGCTTGACAATTGTCAAGTATGCCTTTTTTGTATTCAATGATGCGTTTCTCGATTAATGAAAAAATGACGGGAAGGGGAAGCATAAGCAAGAGCACGGCCGGTATGGCCGCTCCGGCCGCGATCCCGGTTATTGTGACGGTGAGTCCGAAGTGCGACCCGACGACTACGCTGGGATCGCTCGTGGTCCAGTTCACATTTCGTGACAACGGTTATTCAACTGTCAAGGTCCTGCGAATGTTGAGGGTGTAAGGTTGGGAAGCCGATTTTACCCTCGGGAGGCGATTGTTATGAGGCTAAGCGCGAGAAACCAAATCAAGGGAAGGGTCACGGCGATAAAGGAGGGAGCGGTGGAGGCCCAGGTGACGGTCGACATAGGCGGCCAGTCGATAGTTTCGGTGATCACGGTGGACTCGGTGAAGAACCTCGGCATCGCGGTGGGCTCGGAGGTCGTGGCCGTGATAAAGGCCGACAGCGTCATGCTGGGAGTCGATTAGTCAAAATACTTTTTCTTGTATCAAGGCGCGCAAAAACGCCCGGATTGTGGTATCCTTCCTCCAGTTTACAGAGAAGGGGGGAAGGCGTCATGTGCGGATCTACCTGTCGGCCTCGTGTTCGAGGCGCTTTCCTTCTCTTTTTTTCGTCTGACGGTTACGTCGGAGCCTTTTTCCCTTTGGGAGAGAGGCTCTTTTTTTATACTCAAAGGGGGATGATGCTTTGAAGGAACAGCCGGGGCAGGTGTGGATCCGCAAGGCGACCGTCATGTCCGAGAGGGACATGGAGCGGATACTTCGCAGGATCGCGGTCGAGATTGTCGAGCGCAACAAGGGGCTGGACTCGGTCGTGCTGCTTGGCATCCAGAGGCGCGGCGTGCATCTGGCGGCGCGGCTCAAGGAGGTCTTCAGGGTCGAGGAGGGGGTGGAGATCCCGACGGGCGAGCTGGACATAACCCTCTACCGCGACGACATCTCCACTCTGGCGGATCAGCCGGTGGTGCGCAGCACGACCGTCCCGTGCGACATTACGGGAAGGCGAGTGGTGCTGGTGGACGACGTTCTGTACACCGGCCGTACCGTCCGGGCGGCGCTGGACGCGATCACGGACCTCGGCAGGCCAGAGAGGGTACAGCTGGCCGTGCTGGTCGATCGGGGTCACAGGGAGCTGCCGATAGCGGCGGACTACGTTGGAAGGATCATACCCACATCTCGCCAGGAGAGCATCGAGGTGCGGGTTAAGGAGCTTGACGGGGAGGATCTGGTCGTCATCCGCGAACGCAAGGGAGGTGCGGGCAGTGGAGTGGAGGCATAAGAATCTCATCGGCCTGGATGGGTGGACCAGGGAGGAGCTTCTCTTCTTCCTGGAGCAGGCAAATTACATGGAGGAGATCATCAGCCGTCCGATCAAGAAGGCGCCCGCCCTGCGCGGCAAGATGGTTGTGAACTGCTTCTTCGAGAACTCCACCAGGACCCGTGTATCGTTCGAGATGGCGGGCAAGATGCTCTCCGCCGACGTGGTGAACTGGTCCTCCTCCGGGTCTAGCACCGCGAAGGGGGAGACCCTGCGGGACACGGCGTGGACGCTGGAGGCCATGGGAGCGGACGCTGTGGTGGTGCGCCACGGGCAGGTGGGAGTGCCCGACTACCTGGCGAAGAAGCTGAGCAGCGCCGCGATAATAAACGCGGGCGACGGCACCAACGGCCACCCGACCCAGGCCCTGCTGGACCTTCACAGCGCCTGGAAGAAGCTCGGAGAGCTCAACGGTGCGAAGATGGCGATGATCGGCGACGTGCTGCACAGCCGAGTGGCCAGGTCGGGCATAGAGGCATTCCGCAAGATGGGCGTCTCGGTCACCCTCAGCGGCCCTTTGACCCTTATGCCGGAGGACACGGACTCCCTCGGCGTGGAGTACGTCTCCGACGTCCGCGAAGCGGCACGAGACGCGGATATACTCTACTTTCTAAGAATTCAGGCGGAGCGGCAGGAGGAAGGGCTGATCCCTTCAGCCGACGAGTACCACAGGAGGTGGGGTGCGACCGAGTCGATCGTGGCCCTTGCCTCCAGAAACGCCGTCGTGATGCACCCGGGACCGTTGAACCGCGGAGTCGAGATCGCCTCAACCGTCGCCGACGGCCCCAAAAGCGTCATACTGGGCCAGATACGCAGCGGTGTGGCCGTTCGAATGGCCCTTCTCTATCTCTGCCTCGGGGGTGCACGATGAGTATCATGCTTAAGAACGGCATCATCTTCGACGGCTTCACTCTGGGGACAGAGAGCGAGGATATTCTGCTGAAAGACGGAGTAGTAGCCCGCAGGAACGCTGGCTTGGCGGCGGAAGGGGCCAAAGTGATCGACTGTGCCGGGCGCATCGTCTGTCCGGGCTTCATCGATCTGCACGCCCACTTCCGCGACCCAGGCTTCGAGTGGCGCGAGGACATAATGAGCGGAGCCAAAGCCGCTGCGGCCGGCGGGTACGCCACCGTGGTCACGATGCCCAACACGGAGCCGGCGGTCGACTCTCAGGTCGCGGTCGAGTACGTGATCAAGCGTGGCGAGACGGCCAAAGGGGCGCGTGTTCTTCCTGCGGCCTGCGTCAGCAGGGGGCGCAAGGGCGGACGGATCGCGGAGCTTGGGCTGATGGCTCGGTCGGGAGCCGTGTTCTTCACCGACGACGGCTCGCCCGTGTCGAACGGCGGGCTGATGAAGACAGCCCTGCGCTACACGAAGGACCTCGAGGTCAGGGTGATGGAGCACCCGGAGGAGCCGTCTCTCACAGAGGGAGCGCAGGTGAACGAGGGCGCCGTGTCCGCCTCGTCCGGGCTCAAGGGATGGCCCTCCTCCGCGGAGGTCATCGACATAGAGAGGGGCATCGCCTTGTGTCGCGAGACCGACTCCCCCATCCACTTCACCCACGTGAGCACGGAGCACGGGATCGACGCGATTCGGCGCGCCAAGCGCGAGGGGCTGCCGGTCTCCTGCGACGTGACGCCGCACCACCTGACTCTTGACGAGAACTACGTCCTCGTGGGGCGCTTCTCCTCCGCATACAAAGTAAATCCTCCACTGAGGACCCGCAGGGACGTGAAGATGCTCTGGAAGGCCGTCGAGGACGGAACGGCGGACGCGATAGCGACGGATCACAGCCCCTACCACATGGACGACAAGGACGTCCCCTTCCAGGAGGCGCCGTTCGGCATCGCCTCGATAGAGTGCTCGGTGGCCGTCGTACTGGACGCGTGGAGGAAGCTTGGCCGCCCGGTGCCGCTGGAGCGGTTGCTATCGCTCTTCACCTCCGGGCCGGCCGCGCTTATGCCCCGCTCCTGGCGCTCGCTGGGCGCGCTGAAGGAGGGGGCGCGGGCGGACGTCACCGTGATCGACATGGAGGAGATAAGGACGGTGGACGTGAACGAATGGAAGAGCAAGGCCCGCATATGCCCGTGGGACGGCGAGATGCTGCAGGGATGGCCGATGCTGACCCTGGTGGACGGGCTTATAAGGATGAACCGGCTGGAGGGCGGCGAGTGAGCGGCGAGGGGGCGCGCGACCACGAGGCGAGGGTCGCCGGGGCGAAGGCTCTGGACGACCGCACCCTCCTGCTGGCGGTCGAGTGCCCGGCGATAGCCGACTCGGCCGTGCCCGGACAGTTCGTCATGGTCAGGGCGGGAAGCTGCGCGGATCCCTTCCTGGGGCGTCCGCTGGCAGTGGCCGGGGCCTCGGACGGCGTCTTCAAGCTGGCATTCAGGGTGGTCGGCAGGGGGACGGAGCTTCTGGCGGCCAAACGAAAAGGAGACCTCCTCGTCGTAAGGGGGCCTCTGGGCAGGGGATTTTTCGACCGTTCAGGCGGCTCATCCATCAGGGTCTTCCTCGCGGGGGGCGGCGTAGGCTCGGTCCCGCTTGTCTTCGCGGCGAAGCGGCTGGGGATGGGCAGGATAGCCGGCGCGACGATGGGAGTCTCGGGGGCCGGTTGGGAGGGGTTTGCCGACTGGCTGAAGACGGCCATGCCGGGCGCGGATCTTCACTCCGACGACGGCGGCATAGGGTCCAGGGGGACCGCGCTGGACGGCCTCCCCGCCGATCTTCCCGAGGGCGCGGAGATCTGGGCCTGCGGCCCCGCAGGGATGCTGCGGGCGCTGGCGGCCAGATTCCCGAACGACGGGGGCAGAATCATGGTGTCGCTGGAGTCGCGGATGGCGTGCGGGGTGGGCGGGTGCCTCGGGTGCGTGATCCCGACCGTGAACGGCAACCGCAGGGTCTGTTCGGACGGCCCCGTGTTCACCGTAGGGGAGGTGCTGTGGGATGAGCTCGAGGACTGACCTGTCGGTCGAGGTTGGCGGCCTGAAGCTGAACTCGCCGGTGATAACCGCGTCCGGCGTGTGGCCGCAGGAGGCGGAGTTCTGGACTCCGGAGAGGCTGGAGGGGGTCGGCGCCCTCTGCACCAAGGCCGTCGGACTAAACCCGCGCCCCGGCAACAGGGGCGCGCGCGTCCACGAGACCCCCTGCGGCCTGCTCAACAGCGTGGGGCTGCAGAACAGCGGGATGGCGGCCTTCATCGAGGATTACCTGCCGCTGGCGCGCTCTTGCGGGCGTACCTTCCTGGTGAACCTTATAATGGAGTCGGAGCGAGAGGTACGGGAGAGTCTTTCCGCCCTTCGCGACGCGCCGGGCGTCCCGGCGGTCGAACTGAACATCTCCTGCCCGAACGTCGAGGGGGATGGGATGGAGTGGGGGCTGCACCCGGAGGGAGCGGCGCGTGCCGTTCGCATAGCCAGGAGCGAGTGGAACGGCCCCCTGTGGGCGAAGCTCACCCCCCAGTCGCCCGACCTGGCGGCAGTGGCCAGGGCCGTGGAGTCCGAGGGTGCGGACGCGGTGGTATGCTGCAACACCTGGCTTGGAATGGCGATGGATATAGATACTGGTCGTCCCGTCTTCCGCAGGGTCGTCGCGGGGCTGTCCGGCCCGGCGATCTTCCCGCTTGCGCTGCGCACCGTTTGGCAGGTTAGCGGGGCCGTCTCGATCCCGGTGGTGGGCTGCGGTGGCGTATCCGGCTGGCGGGACGCCGCGGCGATGCTCATGGCGGGCGCGTCGGCGGTGGAGGTCGGCTCGGCTCTGTTCGCGGACCTGGAGATTCCTCGCAGGATCGCCGACGGGCTGTCGGACTGGATGGCGGAGCGGAATATCGACAGCGTGCCCGGGCTGATCGGCCTCGGACGCCGCTGATCGACTGGAGGAGCAAAATCATGAGAGAAGGACTTGAACACCTGATTCTGGCGCTCGACGTGGAGCGTCCCGACGAGGGCAGGGAGCTGCTGGCTTCGCTCAGAGGCGGCCTGAAGTACGTGAAGATCGGGCATCAGCTCTACGCGCGCGGAGGCACTGCCTTCCTGGGGGAGCTTCACGGAATGGGGCTGTCCATCTTCCTCGACCTCAAGCTGCACGACATCCCCAACACGATACTGCAGGCCGTGGAGGCTCTTGCGGACCAGGGGCTCTGGGCCCTGACCCTGCACTCCGCCGGCGGAAGGCGAATGCTGGATGAGGCGCGCAGGGCTAGGGACAAAAGCGGATCGGGCATGTCGCTGCTAGGAGTAACCGTGCTGACCAGCTTCGACGAGGGCTCGTGGGCGGAGGTCGTCCCCGGATGCTCCCTCTTTGACGCTCTGAGAGCACGAGCGGCGCTCTGCCACGAGGCGGGGATCGACGGCCTTGTCTGCTCCCCGCTGGACCTTGCCTCGGTGCGTGCTTCCGCCCCGGGGCTTTTCACCGTGGTCCCCGGCGTCCGGCCGCAGAGCGCGTCGGACGACCAGGCCAGGGTGGCTACGCCGAGGGAGGCGATCGCCTCGGGCGCTGACTATATAGTCGTAGGCAGGCCGATACTCGGCGCTCCCGACAGGGTCGAGGCGGTGGAGAGAATTGCGCTCGACATCGAGGGGGGGCTGAAATGCAGGAAGAGTTAATAACACAGCGTCTGCAGGAGATGATGAAGGAGAGCGGCGCTCACCTGGAGGGGCACTTTCGCCTGACGTCCGGCTTCCACAGCGGCGACTACATCCAGTGCGCGCTGCTGCTGCGCTACCCCCGCTACGCCAAGTTCGCCGGGAAGGCGCTCGCCGACAGGGTGCGGAAACTCTCCCCCGAGATGATCGCGTCGCCCGCGATCGGAGGAATAGTGATAGGGCACGAGGTTGCCCGTGCGCTAGACGTCCCCTTCATCTTCTGCGAGAGAAGGGACGGAACCATGACCCTCAGGCGCTTCCCCATGCCGGTCGGGACGAGAATGGTGGTCATAGAGGACGTGATCACCACCGGCGCCTCGTCCGGCGAGGTCGGGAAGGTGCTCGAGGAGGGCGGCGCCGTCTGGGCGGGCACGGGAGCGATAATAGACAGAAGTGGCGGCGAATCGTCGCTTCCCCACATCCCGGAATCCCTCTGGCAGGCCGTCTTTCCAGTCTGGCAACCGGAGAAATGCCCCCTGTGCAGGCAGGGCATTCCCGTGGTGAAGCCGGGAAGCAGGGTTTGATAATCTCTACTCTCGCGAACACATAACGAGGATACAGCGAATCGTCGTCCCGAACGACCGACGGGAGGAGGAATCTCGCCCTTGGCGGCACCACGTAAGCATAATAAAGACCCACTCTAAACAATCTACGGACTAATAACAATTTATCCTTGCCTCTATTCCACTTTTGATGTAGCATTCGCTCAAAGCGCGGAAGGAGGAAATCCATGTACCCAAATCTAAGGTCCGAGGGGAAGATCGGGAGGCTTGTAATTCCCAACAGGGTGGTGATGCCGGCCATGGGGGTCAACTTAGCGGCCCCGGATGGCGGCGTCACCGACGACATAATTGCGTTCTACGAGGCGCGGGCGAGGGGCGGCGTCGGTCTGATAATCACGGAGGTCACACGAGTCGAGGGCGGCAGGGGGAGCAGCGATCCATGCCAGCTCTCGGCTCATAAAATTTCTGACATAGCCGGTCTTCAGCGATTGACCGGCGCGGTGCACAAGTACGGGACCAGGATATTCATTCAGCTTCAGCACCCCGGACGCATGGCCTCCCCGGGGGTGACCGGCGAGACCTCGGTGGCACCCTCCCCGGTGGCGGACCCATCGACACCGGACAACGTTCCCCGGGAGCTGACCGAGGCGGAGTGCGCCGAGATGGTCGGCAAGTTCGTCTTCGCTGCCTACGTGGCAAAGTCCGCGGGAGCGGACGGAGTTGAGCTTCACGGTGCGCACGGCTATCTGATCAACGAGTTCCTGTCCCCCGCGATGAACTACCGGACCGACAGGTACGGCGGGTCTTTCGAGAACCGCATGAGGTTCGTCGAGGAGATAGTCGCGGGGATCAAGAGGGGCTGCGGAGCTTATTTCCCCGTATCAGTCCGCATCAACGCGGAGGAGGCCCTCCCGGGCGGGATAGACCTCGAGGAGGCCGCCAGGATCGCCGCCGCGCTGGAGAGGGCGGGGGCCGACGCGATCAACGTGAGCTGCTACAACCTCGGCTGCATCGAGCCTGGAACTTACGAGCAGGGATGGAAGAGCTACATGGGGGCCGCGATCAAGAAAGTCGTATCGATCCCGGTGATAGCGGTGAACAACATCAAGGATCCGTCCGTGGCCGAGTCGCTGCTTGAGAAGGGGGTCTGCGATTTCGCGGGGCTTGGACGAGCCCTTCTGGCGGACCCGGAGTGGGCCGCCAAGGCATTCTCCGGCAGGGACGACGAGATACGCAGGTGCATAGGTTGCCTCTGCTGCTTCGCGGAAATAGCCAACGTCAGGCAGGTGCGCTGCGCGGTGAACCCGAGGACCGGGCGCGAGCGGGAGTACCTGCACCCGGTTCGCGACGGCGACGGGCGCGTTGTCGCGGTGATAGGCGGCGGCCCGGCTGGTATCGAGGCCGCACTGGTGCTCAAGGAACGTGGTTTTGACCCGGTGATATTCGACGGCGCGGAGAGGCTCGGCGGAACTCTGAACACCGCCGACAAGGGATACGGCAAGGACAAGATTACAAAGTACGTGGACTCCCTGGTCGCCCAGGTCGAGAAGGCCGGCATAGAGGTCAGGCTCGGCCAAGAGGTCGCACCGGAGGACGTCGCGGAGCTGAAACCGTGCGGAGTCCTTCTGGCGTGCGGCGGAGAGCCGTGCGTCCCGCCCGTCCCCGGAACGGACCTCGACTTCGTCTGCACAGCGGAGGACGTGCTGCTGGGGCGCACACGCCCGACGGGTAGGGTCGTCATCATCGGCTCGGGCATGACCGGGCTCGAGACGGCGGAGACCCTGGCCCTGGAAGGGTGCAAAGTCACGCTGGTGGAGATGCTGGGCGAGCTCGGGCCGGGCATGTACCATTTGGTAGTGATGGACGTGATGAACCGCATCGGGCCGCACGATCCGGTGATATTGACCGGTCACAGGCTGGAGCGGATCGTGCCCGGCGGCGTGAAGCTGTTGCGCCTGTCGGACGGAGAGATGGTCGAGGTAAATGCGGACGGCGTCGTGCTGGCGGTCGGGGTCGCCCCCAGGAGGGAGGTAGTCGATAGCTTCAAAACCGCCTTTCCGGACGTCGTGGTCATCGGCGACGCAAAATGCTGCGGACGCGTGCTGGAGGCCACGCAGGACGCTCGCGGAAGGGCTTTCACCTTCGAGCCGCGAGCCTGAACGAAAGGAGAGGTTTTGCATGGACATGGGGTATAAAATCCCGGAGGAAGAGCTTTCGAACTTCATGAAGGACGGCGCCATGAACGACCAGTACGGCATCCAGCTCTTCTTCAACACGGACCCTAAGAGGGCGAGGGAGCTACTGCCGCCTCCCCTGGAGCCGGCGGATCCGGCCAACCCGATGTGCTACGTGTATGTAGTCAACATCAGGCAGCCGACCTTCTCGCCCTGGTACATGGAGGGAGGGCTGGGGATAATGGCTCGCCTGGGCGACTACGAGGGCATCTACTTCCTCGGCCTGATGCTGAGCGGCCCAGGCTCGTTGATGGGGGTGCTCTCCGGGCGCGAGGGCTCAGGGCTCGCCAAGAAGCTGTGCGAAAGAATCCTTGTCGAGAGGACGGGCGACGTAGGAAGATGCCTCATCAGGAGAGACGGAGTGGACCTGCTGGACGTTAAACTGAAGATAGGCAGCTACAACCAGAAGGGCTTCGCCACGGCTCAGGAGGGGAGCACGCGGGAGAACCCGACGACAATCGGCGGAGGGTGCCTGAACCACGTATACGAGATAAGACAGGGCGGTTTCTCCAACCTCAAGGTAATCTACTACGACAGCCCGACCATGATCTACTCATGGGATCCCGCCGAGGCCGACCTGTCCCTGGCCTCGTCGCTCAACGACAGGTGGGGGGAGCTGCCCGTGACCAACGTCATCGGCGCAGGATGGATGGTCAGCGACAACTGGGTCATCAGTCAGAAGGAGATCTACGAGTACACCGACAAACAGGAGCTGACTCAGGCGATGTCACTGCTGCTGCCGGGCCGCTTCGACCGCTGCACGTTCCTGAAGGACCACCAGACCTACGAATGATTGCTGTCGTCCCGAACGGTGCGTAGCACCGGAGGGACCTCGGGGTTGAGGCGGTTAAAGGCGAGATCCCTCGCATACGCTCGGGATGACTCGAAGCAGCAGTCGTTTGAATCGATGATGAAAGGCGGGACGCACAGATGGAGTTCGATGAAAGCTACTACAGGGGCAAGACGGCTGTCGTCACAGGGGCGGCGTCGGGAATAGGACTGGGGCTCGTCGAGGAGCTGCTGGCCTACGGAGCGGAGAAGGTCGTCCTCGCGGACTTCAACAAGGAGAACCTTGAAAAGCATACAGCCCGCCTGTCGGCCGAGTACCCAGAAAAGGTGAAGGGCATACTCTGCGACGTGACGAAGGAGGGCGAGGTCGTCGACATGATCGCAGGGGCGGCCGATTTCTTCGGCGGTAGGATCGACCTGCTTATCAACAACGCGGGAGGAGGCATGATGGGGCTCTTCGTCGAGCCGCACCCCTCGGCTCCCGAGGAGGAGCTCAAGGAGATCAGGGTGCAGACCAACGAGGACTGGGAGAGATCCTTCGCCCTCAACTTCTACGGGGCCCTGTACGGCTGCCGCGCGGTCATACCGGTGATGCGGAGGCACGGCGGCGGACAGGTGATCAACGTGATCTCCGGCATAGCCTTCTACCCCATGCCCTACCAGACTATGTACGCCGCCACAAAGGCAGCGCTCAACGGCATGACGCTGTCGCTGCGCTACGAGTACTGGGACGAGAACATCAAGTTCAACTCGGCCACTCCCGGAACCACCGCCACGGCGATCTGGGGCGACTTGCCCGCGCCCCCGACCGCCCAGACACCGCAGCAGTCCGCGAGGCGCATCCTGGCCCAGGCGGCGAGGAACAGAAGAGTTATTTTCGGGGACGACCCCGACGAGTCCGGGGCGAAGACCTGCTTCCACCCTGACCACGAGGAGATCCCGGACACATATCTTCTGGAGGTGGCAAGAGCCAGAAGGGGCGGCCAGATGACCAGGGTCTAGCAAGATAATGAAAGATGCCGCCGGGAGAGCGTCCGGCGGCATCTATGGTCTTCGCGGAAGTTCGCCCCCGTCACATCTGCTGCATGTTCTCGATGAAGTGGCTGAAAAACTTCTTGTACCCCTCGCACAGGTAGTTCTTTCCCCTCAGTCCGTCCTCCGACGGAACGATGCGGTGACTCGGACAGCCCCCGAAGCACAGGGTGATATAAGGGCAGTCGAAGCAGTCATCGGGGAGCCCTTCGGTCTTGTTCATGCAGAAAGGGCGATTGCGCTCCACTATCTGGGAGAGAGGGGTCTCCAGCAGATTTCCCAGCTTGTACTTCGGATAGGCGTACCGTTCGCACGAGTAGACATCCCCGTTCACCTCGACCGAGACGCCGTGACCGCAGAGCGGGTTGTGGGCGCAGGTCCCTCCCTGGTTTCCCAGCATGTTTCGGGCGGTCGCATCGAATAGGACGACGGTTTTCAATCCCCCGTCAAGCTCCATCCAACTGTCGAAGACCTCTGCCAGGAAAGATCCGAACCCCTCGGGCGAGACCGAGAACGGCTCGACGGACTTACTCTGGACGGGTGGGCCTTTTATCCCCGGAGGCATGGAGAAGCACTGGCCATCTTCCAGTTCGTGGAAAGCGGCCTCTCTCTCCACTACCGGGGTGAACTGCATGCGGTCGGCGATGCCGCGCAGAAAGCCGTAGACCTCGCGCGGGTGCGACTCGTTCGCCGCGTGGACCCTGGCAAGGGCGCCGAACCGCACCCCGTGCTTCTTCAGCAGGTCGACCCCCGCCATCACCTTGTCGAACGTGCCCCCGTCGTGCCCTACCCTGTAGACGTCGTTCAGCTCCTTTGGACCGTCGATGCAGACCTCTACATGGAAGCCATGCTTGGCTAGGAGGTCGCACCACCCGTCGTCGAGCAGAGTGCCGTTGGTCCGGATGCTGTTCTTGGCCCCGCCACCTCGCCTCTCCTGGAGCTCCATCGCCCTCTCGAAGAACGGAAGCCCGGCAAGAAGAGGCTCGCCGCCGCTCCAGACGAATTCCGCCTGGCCGTCCTCGTCGAGATCGAATACCCGGTTTACGTAAGATTCAAGGACTTCGTCGGACATCCTCGGCATCTCCTGCGCCAAAAGCCCGGGCTTTTCCGAGTAATAGCAGTAAGTGCAGCGCAGATTGCAAAGCCCTCCCACTACCTTGGCCATAACAGTGAACGCGCACCTCTCCCCTTCCATCGCCTCCGCAACCCTCCTTGCTACCATCCATTTCATTATAATGAATTATACACCCAAAGCACCGGCGAACAAAAACAGAACATTTAGTTATCGCCTCGCCCCTTGTCAAACTCTGGAAATATGGTAATATACTCCCCGCACGCCGTATAATGCGTATAAACTGGGGAATCGTCCAATGGCAGGACACCTGACTCTGGATCAGGCAATCTTGGTTCGAATCCAGGTTCCCCAGCCAGCAAGCAAAGGCCCCATCGACTAGCGGTCTAGGTCGTAACCCTCTCAAGGTTAAAACACGGGTTCGAATCCCGTTGGGGCTACCAAATATATCCGTACCGGCGTACGGTGATAATAGTGAAAGGCCGTCGTCCTGGCGGCCTTTTTTCGTGGCGCAAGCCCCCTTTGATCCACCCGTTCACGGGTGATATTATTGTCTTCGCAGACGGTCCTGCCCTTGTTGTTGGAGGTGCGCCCTGAAAGGAGGACGCCATGGCCGTGGTCCGCAGGAGTTTTCTGGTCAAGGGAACCGTGCAGGGAGTGGGGTTCCGCCACAGCGCGGCGAGGACGGCCCTTAGGCTGGGGCTGGTCGGATGGGTGCGAAACCTTCCCGACGGATCGGTGGAGGTTCATGCCCAGGGTGAAGCCGAGTCCGTCGCCACCATGGAGGACTGGCTTCGCGAAGGTCCGCCCATGGCGACCGTGACGAGGCTGATCGCGATGGAGGTCCCTCCCGAGACGGGCGAGAGCTCTTTCACCGTCCGCTACTTCCGATGATGACCGTTCTCTCCTTTTTCTCCCCATACCTGCTGCTTCTCTTGGTCGGCCTGGCCGGCTTCCTCGTCTTCAAAAAGCTCTCCGTGCCTGTGCCTGCGCTGCTGGGGCCTCTCTTTTTCGCCGGGATGCTAAATCTGATCGGGCTCTACCCCGAGGCAGACATGCTTTGGCCCTCCCGCTGCAGCAACGTCATCATCGGCGCTCTCGCCGGGTCGAGGGTGAGCAGAAGGTCGGCGCGGCTCCTGGGAGAGCTGCCCCTCCCCGCCCTTGTAGTGTCCGCGGGGATGCTGGCCCTGTCGCTGTGCGGGGGCGCTCTGCTCTACCTGTCCACGGACCTCTCCCCGAGGACGGCGTTCATAGGCTCCACCACGGGCGGGATATCGGAGATGGCGCTGCTCTCGATCTCCATGGGGGCGGACGTAGCGACAGTCACCCTGCTTCAGACGGCGCGAGTGCTGATCGCTTTGACGCTATCGCCCATGATCTGCAGGGCGCTCCCGGCCATACTGGGCCGCGACAATGCCGGGCAGGAAGAGCCCGGGCCGGGAGAGCCCGAAGTTCGGCACCGCACGGCATCCGGCTACGCCCTACTGGCCGCGGCTGCCGTCTCGGGCGGCTTCGCAGGCTACATGCTGCGCCTGCCAGCAGGGGTGATGACAGGGGCAATGATCGGGACTGCGGCGGCGAATCTGCTGCGCGAGGGGCTGCCCTCTGTTCCGCGGGTGCTCGTGTCCACCGCCCAGGCCATCATAGGACTGACGATAGCGTCCAACATCTCCGCCTCGACATTCGGCGGCTTGGGCCGGCAGTGGCTGCCCGTGTCGGTGGTGCTGATGCTGATGCTGCTGGGCAGCATTGCGATAGCCGAGCTGCTGCACAGGATGACCGGGTGGAACTACCCGACCTGCCTGCTGTCGGCCTCGCTGGGAGGCCTTTCGCAGATGATCGTCATAGCTGACGAGATGGGGGCAGATCCCCTGAAGGTCACCCTGCTCCAGACCGTCCGACTGCTGAGCATTATCATCGTGCTGCCCCTGGTATTCTCGCTCTTCTTCCTCTGATCGGGGCTCTTTCTCTGGTATCATTCTCCCTGGAATGACAGAACCCTTGCAACGCTAGGAGTGAGACAGAGCCGTGACAGAAAAACCTCCCGTATCTCCCTGGATAGTCCTGTCCATAGGGGTGTTCGCCATATCGACGGGCGCCATCTTCACGCGGATGGCATCCGCGCCGCCGCTCGTCATATCCGCCTACAGGGTGGGGCTGGCAACCCTATTCCTCTCGCCCTTCACCATCCGCAGGGCCGTCGCGGAGCTCTCCTCGCTCGGGCGGAGGGACGTGCTCTGCGGCGCGGCGTCCGGGCTCTTCCTGGCCCTTCACTTCGCCGCCTGGATCTCCTCTCTTTTCTACACCTCGGTCGCAAGCAGCGTGGTGATCGTGAACGCCATCCCCCTGTGGACAGGGCTCTTCTCCCCCTTCCTGACAGGCGAACCATTCTCGAAGGCCCTGAAAAGAGGGCTGCTCATCGCGCTTCCCGGCGCTCTGATCATAAGCTGGGGGGACTTCGCCACCGGCTGGGCGGCACTGTGGGGGGACTTCCTGGCCCTGCTGGGGAGCCTGTTCGCCGCTCTGTACATCCTGCTGGGCCGCAGGATAAGGCCGCACGTGTCGCTCGGCACCTACGTGACCCTTAGCTACGGGGTGGCGGCGGCCGTGCTGTGGGCGGCAGTCCTAGCGGCGGGACTGCCTGTGTCCGGCTTCTCTGGAACGACGTGGAGCGCCCTCTTCCTGATGGCGCTCGTGCCCCAGGTACTCGGCCACTCGAGCTACAACTGGGCGCTCAGGTGGATGAGCGGGGGCACGGTATCTCTCTGCCTGCTCGGGGAGCCGGTCGGCAGCTCGATCCTGGCCGCGCTCCTCCTGGGCGAGCCTCTGACCCTGGTCAAGACCGTCGGGGGCGGGCTCATCCTTGCGGGAATCGTGCTCGCATCCAGGGAGGAGCGGTAGCGATCCCAGGGGCTACTCCGGCTTCAGCATAACCGCCCCGAGGGGAGGCAGGTTGATGGTCAGAGGGTGCCAGTCCGAGCCGGACGCCTCTCTCGCCGTCACGCCGCCCAGGTTGCCGATTCCGCCGCCTCCGTAGGCCTCGGCATCGCTGTTCAGCAGCTCCTTCCAGTTCCCTCCGACGGGCACGTGGAGTGTGTAGCCGATTCGAGGCACGGGGGTGAAGTTCAGCGCCGTCAGAACCGTCTCCCCCGACTCGCTCCTTCTGAAGAACGAGACCACGCTCTGCTCCCAGTCCGAAAAGTCGCACCAGCTGAATCCCTCGTGCGAGAAGTCCCTCTCGTGCAGGGCGGGCTCCTCCCTGTAGACCCGGTTAAGGTCCCTCACCCAGCGCAACATCCCCTCGTGGCGCGGGTAGTTCAGCAGGTCCCAGAAGAGGCTGTCGTCGTGGTCCCACTCCCGCCCCTGAGCGAACTCGCTACCCATGAAGAGAAGTTTCTTGCCCGGATGGGCGTACATGTAGCCGAGCAGCAGCCTCAAATTGGCGTACTGCTGCCACTCGTCGCCCGGCATCTTGCCAAGCATCGACCCCTTGCCGTGCACCACCTCGTCGTGCGAGAAGGGAAGCAGGAAGTTCTCGGTGAAGGCGTACATGATGCTGAATGTGATCTTGTTGTGCTCGTACTTCCTGTGGACCGGGTCCTTCCTCATGTACTGCAGCGTGTCGTGCATCCACCCCATGTTCCACTTCATGCCGAAACCGAGCCCTCCCAGGTAGGTAGGGCGGGTGACCATCGGCCACGCGGTGGACTCCTCCGCCATCGTCTGCACGTCCGGGAACTCCTTGTAGATCGCCTCGTTCATCCTCTTAAGGAAGGAGACCGCCTCCAGATTCTCGTTGCCGCCGTACTTGTTAGGCACCCACTCCCCCTGCTTTCGCGAGTAATCCAAGTAGAGCATGGACGCCACCGCATCGACCCTGAGTCCGTCGGCGTGAAATCGATCCAGCCAGCAGAAGGCGCTGCTGATGAGGAACTCTCGCACCTCGTTGCGTCCGAAGTTGAAGACCCTGCTGCCCCAGTCGGGCTGGAACCCCTGCCGCGGGTCCTCGTGCTCGTAGATGCAGGTGCCGTCGAAACGCGCCAGCCCGTAGCCGTCCTCCGGAAAATGAGACGGCACCCAGTCCAGGAATACGCCTATCCCCATCTGGTGCAGCACGTCGATCATGTACATGAAGTCCTCCGGCGTGCCGTAACGGCTCGTCGGCGCAAAGTAGCCCAGTGTCTGATATCCCCAGGATGCGTAGAAGGGGTGTTCCATCACCGGAAGCAGCTCCACGTGGGTGAAGCCGGCGTCCAGCACGTACTCGCCGAGCTCGTGCCCGAGCTCCCTGTAGGAGAGGGAGCGGAAGCCCTCCGCAGGCTTTCTTCGCCACGAGCCGACGTGGACCTCGTAGATGGACATCGGGGCGTCAAGGGCGTTTCGCTCGCGCCTGTTCTTCATCCAGTCGCCGTCGCCCCACTTGTAGTCGACGGGCCAGACTATCGAGGCTGTCTTGGGGGCTATCTCCCAGAAGGAGGCGAACGGGTCGCCCTTCTCCACGACCGAACCGCTCCTGGTCCGCAGGGAGAACTTGTACAGAGCGCCCTTGCCCACCCCGGGGACGAACCCCTCCCATATTCCGGAGCTGTCCTTCCTTGGCGATAGGTAGTGCCGCGTCCTGTCCCAGCCGTTGAACGAGCCGACCACGCTGACCTCGCGAGCGTTGGGCGCCCAGAGGCCGAAGTACGTGCCTCTCTCCTTGCCGTCGTCCACCACCTGGGCGCCCAGCTTCTCGTACAGGCGGAAGTGATTCCCCTCCCTGAACAGGTACGAGTCCATCTCCCCGAAGACCGAGAAGTCGTAGCGTATTTTTCCAGCCTTTGACATTGCGCCTCCCCCTCCCGACCTGAACTATGTCCATTTTAACCCAGAGGAGGCTGCGCCGATACCCCCTTAGCTTCCCGAGTCCAGCCTGCTAAGCCTCGGCCAGACCAGGTAGGCGAGAAGGACGCAGACCACGAGATTCGGGGCCATGAAGGTCGCATTGTACACGGACGAATAGACCCATACGTTCGTCCCCTCCGGTGCGAACGACCCGAAGAAGACGACTCCGGACAGCACGTGGCAGACAAAGCGGAGAAACGCCCCGACGACGAGGCCTATCCAGATGGGTTTGTCCCTGAGGAAGCCTGCCGTCCCTAAAACTCCGAAGGCGATCGGGTAGTCGAGAGCGGCTTGTACCGGGTGTGCTATGTAACCGCCGGTGATGAGCTGCAATACGCCCGATACCGCCCCGGCGGCGCAGCCGTGCTTTCCGCCGCGGCGCAAGGCGAACAGGAACAACGGAAGCATCTCGAGGGTTATGGACCCTCCCTGTGGCATGCTGAAAAGCCTGAGACCGGAGAAGACTACCGAGAGGGCCACGGCGAGCGCGCCCTCGACCAGGATGGTGATTCGCGAGTTAAACAAAAGACATTCCCCCTTTGACAGATATCATCGGTGGAATGTCCTATAAAAGCGGCACCTTCCCTTCGCCGGCATTACCCGGATCAGGTTCCAGGAGTCGGGGCCGTATCGCCCCCTCTCAGTCCGTGTCGGACTCCCCCGATGCATTTAAACGAATTATACACCCGTTTTACGAAAAGTGTCAAAGCCCAGGGCGAAATCAAACCGCCGGTGGTATCATCTTACCGGAGGCGGGAGCTCCCGGGGGTAGAGTCCTGCATACTGGCGGGGCTTCCCGGCCAGACCGCCCGCTCTGTAGCCGACTCCATCCGGTTCGCCGCTACACGCAGGACACGGGAGTCTGCGAGAAGACCTCGCTGATCGCCTCGATCGCCTGGTCTATCTCCTGCCTGGTTATCACCAACGGCGGCGCGAAGCGGATGATCCAGTCGTGGGTCTCCTTGCAAAGAAGCCCCTTCTCCTTGAGGGCTGTCGTATAGAGTCGCGCCTTTCCTGCGGATTCGTTCAGCACCACCCCTATTAGCAGCCCCTTGCCTCTCACCAGCTTTATCCCGGGCGAGTTAATCGCCCTCAGACCTTTCATGAAGTACTCGCCTAGCTCCGCGGCCCTCTCGGTCAGATTCTCCTCAACCAGCACGTCGATGGCCGCTGTCGCCACGGCGCAGGCCAGGGGATTTCCGCCGAAGGTGGACCCGTGGGTCCCGGGCTTGAAGACTCCGAGTATATCCCTGTTCGCCGCTACCGCAGACACGGGGAATACGCCGCCTCCGAGTGCCTTGCCCATGATGATGATATCCGGGTCTATTCCCTCGTGCTGGAACGCGAAATCCTTTCCGGTGCGGCAGAATCCGGTCTGTATCTCGTCAACTGCCAAGAGAATTCCGTTCCTGCGCGCGATGGACTCAAGCCCCTTGAGGAAGCCGTCGCGGGGGACGACCACGCCCGCCTCGCCCTGTATGGGCTCGACCAGGATACCGATGGTGTTTTCGTTCACCGCCCGCTCCACCGCCTCAAGGTCATCGTATGGGACCACCCTGAACCCCGGGGTGAAGGGGCCGTAGCCTTCCGTCGCGTCGGGGTCGGTGGAAAACGAGATTATGGTGATGGTACGGCCGTGGAAATTGCCGTCGAAGACGATGATCTCCCCCCTGTCCTTCGGCGTGCCCCTCACCGTGAAGCCCCATTTTCTTATGGTCTTCAGGGCCGTCTCCACCGCCTCCGCCCCCGTGTTCATCGGAAGCACCATCTCCTTGCCCGTGAAGGCGGCGAGCTTCCGCGCGAAGAGCGGCCACCGGTCGTTGTAGAAGGCGCGCGAGGTGAGGGTGAGGACGTCCGCCTGATCCTTCAGCACCTTGATTATCTTCGGATGCCTGTGCCCCTGGTTCACCGCCGAATAGGCGGACAGCATGTCCATGTAGCGCCTGCCCTCCGGGTCCTCGGCCCAGATGCCCTCCGCCTTCGATATGACCACCTCTAACGGGTGATAGTTGTGCGCTCCGTACTCGTTCTCCATCTCCATAAGCTCTTCAGATATGCTGCTCGACATGCTGCCCCTTCTTTCTCCGTTGATATACCCGCGCTCGAACAAAAATAAACCATAGTTTAGTATTTCATAACTTGTAAATTCTGGTTCGGTCAGGTTGAGAGTATTATGCCCCTCGCCGCGGATAATTGCAACGCGCGAGAGGAGAAATACATAATATTTTCTTCTTTTAGGGGTTATTAGAGCGGTTTTCGAGGCCTCGTTCCCCCTCGGCATCCGCCTCAAGGGCCATCAGCTCGACGAATCTCATGAACAGCGGCGGCAGAACGCGAAGGAAGTACGGAAGGTTGATGCGTTCGGAGTTCTTGTGATCATCCTTGCCCAGCGGACCGAAATTCGCTATCGGGACGTCCAGGCTTTTGAGGTCTTCGAGAGGGAATCGGTAGGCGCTCCCCCACAGGGGCATGTTTTCGGCGAGGGCATCAAGCTCGGAGGGCTCGCCCTGGAATCCCAAGTAGCTCATGTCCATTATGCCCTTGAAGACCTCCACCATGCTGATCTCCACGCCCGAAGGGGCGGCCTCCTCCACCAGCCTGCGGGCGGCTCGAAGCAGGGAGAGCTCTCCCGGCGTCTCCCGCCTGTTGAGCCTCGGAGGGTAGTAGGGGGGCAGGAATCCGACCACTATCAGCGGACCCTTCTCGCCCGACAGGTCGAGAAGAAAGGAGGCCGCCTCGATGCATCTCTCCCGCTCGTCCAGAGAATCGGGAAGAGACTCGGTGAACTCCTTCAGCGCTGCGTCAAATCCGTCGGTGCGCCTTCGCGCACGTTCCGCCAGTTCGGCGAATGAGAGCACCCTGCCCGCAAAGCGAGTGCCCGTGCCCGCTTTTTCCCCGTACCCGGCGAGTCGCTCCAGCGTCATGTCAAGCGCTCGCTCCGCCGTCTCCTTCATCTCGTCCAGGACCCGCGCCGGGGTCTTCGAGACAGTGAGGACGTTATAACAGGCTACCGCCCTCTCCGGTATCGTGACGGAATAGTTCCTGACCAGGTCGCGGAAGCGCAGACACGCCGCCGGGGGGAACCTCTCTCCCTCGTGTTCCTCCGCCGTCTCCGGCGCCCCCTCGAGCAGCATCGCAAGGTGCGCCATTACCAGGGACGAACTAACCCCGTCGTAGTAGTCGCCCACGTGAGCCTCTCGAGCGGCGCACAGGAAGAAGGGCATCAGCTTGCCGATGGTGCCGACGTACACGGCGGCGGGAGAGCTTCGGCCTCCCACCGACGGCTCGGCGTTGAGGCATGCGACATAGTCCACCCCCCACTCCTCGCGCAGGCGAACCAACCAGGGCACGGCGCCTCTCATGCCGGCGGAGCTGTTCTCCTCGTCGGGGACCGCGAGAAAGAGCACGTTCGCCGGGAAAGAATCGAGGCGGGATACCTCTGCGAGCAGGCACATCTCGAGGGCGATGCCCGCCTTCATGTCCGAGACGCCGCGGCCGAACAGGTATTCGCCGCTCGCCAGATCCGCCCTGGCCTCCTCCGGTATCTCCAGCTCCCCCACTCGCCTCGTGTACTCCTCCGGGGAGAAGGCCAGGTGCTTGAGGTGGCCGCACGCCCCGGCGTCCACCACGTCGAAGTGCCCGGTGATGACGACCGTCCTTTCGGTCGCGGGGGCACTCTTCACCAGGGCCGCCACGGCGCTTCTGCCCAGCCTGTCCTCGTCGATCGGTAGCAGGCGCAGGTGCGAGGGGTTTCGACGGAAGTAGTCGAGCTCTCCCAGAATCCCGACAATAAACTCGGCAACCCGGTTCTCCTCCGCCGAGTACGATACGCTCGGAATCGAAACGAGATCGAGCAACAGGCGGTACAGATCCTTTTCATTCAAGGAGAGCACCGGCTAGACCTCCTTCGGAGTCGCTTCCTCGGACTCGCCATGATCGAGCTCGGCCTGCTTCGGTCGGTCCAGCCAGACGTACATCCTCGGCGGAGCAATCTTTATCCCCTGCTTCTCGAACAGAGATACCAGGCGGAAGCGGATGTCGCTGCACACCTTCATGCCGGACGCGTTGCCCATGTCTATCCACAGGTAGAGGGTGAACTCAAGGGCGTTCGTCCCGATATCGCCGAAGACCACGAACGGCTCGGGGTTCTTCAGCACTCGGGTATGGTCGGTGGCCGCCAGCAGCAGCAGCTCCTCCACCTTTCTGACATCGGAGCCGTGAGCAACGCCCACCTTGACCATCGTCCTGATCCTCTTGTCCGTGAGGGTCCAGTTGACGATCTTGTTGTTCAGGAAGTAGCTGTTGGGCATCAGAACGTCAATGTTGTCGAAGGTCTTTATGCGCGTGGCGCGGCTCCCTATCTCCTCCACCGTGGCGAACTGTCCGTCGATCTCAATAATGTCATCGACCCTGATGGGCATGCTGAACATGATTATGAATCCGCTTATCAGGTTGTTGAAGAAGTCCTGCGCGCCGAATCCGATTCCGATGGCGAGGGCTCCGCCGAGGAAGGCAAAAGCGGTCAGTGGTATCCCGACCAGGTCGAGCGCGACGAGGATGAAGGCCCCCATCAACAGGAAGAAGAGTATCTTCTTTCCGGCCATCCTCGCCATGTTGTCCATTCCAAACCGGGCGAAGAGCATCCTGCTCAGGGCCTCCGTCAGCCTGCCGCTTAGCAGAAACGCTCCCAGGAAGAGGGCCACGGCCAAGGAGAGCTTCCAAACCGTGATGTCGAAGCCCTCTCCGGACCACAGGGTTATGTTCCAGAAGGCCAGGAAGCGCTCCTTGCCGAACGCCGTCACCCTCTCGGCTATGTTCACCGCGTCTATGCGATCGTTTATCTCCTCCTCCAGCCGGTTGTACTGGCTGATGACGGGGAAAACCATCGCCATGGTCGCGTTGGCCGCCTCAGCTGTGCGATGCAGCAGGTTCAGCCGCGAGCGGATGCGCGCCGCCACGGACAAATTCTCGCTCTCCTCCAGCTCCTTCTGGGCCGAGACTATCTCCGCCTGTATGGACGAGGCGCTCCTCTGGCGGACCATTATCACGTTCTCCAGGTTCTTCTGGCGCGCCTGGGCCTCGGCCCTCATGTCCCAGATCTCCTGCCCCTTGAGGCTCCCCTCTATCAACATGTATCTCAGGCCCCAGATACGCTGCTCCTCCTCCAGGAACTGGACCTCCTGCTCGGCCTGCTCCAGCACGACCTGGGCAAGCTGAAGGGCGACCTGCTGCTCCGCAACGGCGGCCTGGGCTAGCTGCCTCTCCTTGTCGCTGCGGGCGCTGGTGAGAGCTCCCTGCTTTCTGGACAGGGCCAGGCGGGCCTTCTCCCTCTCATCCCTGAGAGCAGGCAGCTTCTCCCGGGCCTGGGCCATGCGCTCCCCGATGCTCTGCAGCCGGTCGTCCCGGTCCTTCTCGTCGAACACGAGGTTCTCCTCGACATGGGCGAGCTCCTTGGCCAACTCGTCCCTCTCCGCCTGCGCCCTGGCCTGGAGGATCCTCTGAGTCTCGATGCTGATACTCTGCGCCTCTCGCGAGACCTGCGCGGCCTCGAGGTCCGCATCGGCCTCGGTGATGTGAAGGGACCTCCTCAGACGCTCCGGCCCGCTCGACGGCTCCGGCGCCTTCAGCAGCTCCCGGTAGCGCTCCGTCAGCCTCTGCTCATGCTCCTTGAGGGAGACAAGGTTGCTCTCGGAGAGGCGGATGCTGGACGTGGTCGAGTCCAGCTTGTGAACCGCCGTCTCGAAGCGGTTCAGCACATCCTCGTAATATGAGAGATTGTAACCGGGCTTTCCCGGGGCGACTCCCTCCGTCTTTCGAGGAAGTTCCTCCTCCCCGTTCCTGGCCTCCTCGAGCCTGTCGATCACGGTCAGGTACCTGGAGTAGACGTTCTGCAGCGAACCCAGCGATATCAGCGCCCTGCGGATGTCCTCCTCCTCCGCCAAACGCTCCTCTATCAGTATGTCCTTCTCGGAGACTATCGAGTCGATCTCCTTCTGGATCTCGTCTATCCTCGCGTTCACGCTCTGTTTTGAGAACCCCTCGAACGGCGTCTTCGGGACCTCTGACCGGGCGACGGCGGGGGGGTCGGACGTGTCCGTCGCCTCCTCGGCCATCGCGGGGCCGGGCATCACCGAAGCTATCAACAAAGCGCACAACAGTCCTAAAACGACCGGCGCAAAGACCGTCCTGGCTCCTCTCATCGACACCGCCTCCTCGATACAACTACCAGACAAGGCGGGAGCCTCTCCCCCGCCTTGTCCTTTGAAACCCCGGATGGAAATGCCCCGGCCGAGCCTAAATATCCTCGCCGGGGAAGAACTCGCGCATTATATCGGCCACGTGCTGCATCTCGGTAATCTTGACGACGTTGGAGCCGCAGAAGAAGAGCCCCTCCTCCCAGTTGCCGCGGAAGGAGTCTATCAGGGCCTGGGCTATGCAGAAGGTCTCCTTGTCCGTCTTGTAGCGGCAGTGAGTGAGGCAGTTTGCCATGCAGGGCTTGCTCTTGACGTCGCCCTCCAGGTACTGCCTGACGAATGGGGATTTCAGCGCCCGTCCCGGAAGCCCGGCGGGGCTCTGGATTATCACTACGTCCTCCTCCGTGGCGTCGATGTAGGCCTGCTTGAAGCGGTCGGAGGCGTCCCCCTCGAAGGTGCAGGCGAAGCGCGTGCCGACCTGCACTCCCTTCGCACCGAGCGAGAAGACATTCAGCATGTCCTCCCTCCCCCAGATGCCACCCGCGCCTATCACGGGGATGTCCCTGCCCAGCTCCTTCTCTACGTACTCCACCAGCTCCGGGATTACCTGTTCCAGCGAGAACTGTTCGTCGTCCACCTGGTCCATCTTGGTGACCCCGAGGTGTCCCCCGGCGTACTTGGGCGTCTCCATCACGAAGCCGTCCGGGGCCCTGCCGTAGGTCTTCTCCCAGCGCCGGGCGATGAGGGCGGCCGCCTTCTTGGAGCTTACTATCGGCACCAGGGCCACGTCGGGAAAGTCGCGCGTGTACTCAGGCAACCTCAGCGGAAGCCCGGCACCGGATATTATTACGTCGACTCCGCCCTCGCATGCGGAGCGAGTCTGCCTGTCGTAGTCGGTGAGGGCGACCATGCAGTTAACCGCTATAACGCCGTCCGGGCCGGCGATCTTCCGCGCATCCGCGATCGCCTCCTTTACGGCTATCTGGTTCGCCTCGAAGTAGTTCTTGCCGTTGTAGTGGGGAGAGTTCGCAGCAAGCCCCACGCTGGCTATGGTCCCCACTCCGCCGCATTTTGCCACGTGTCCCGCGAGACTCGGGCCCGAGATGGCGACGCCCATCCCGCCTTGGACAAGCGGAAAGCGGGGCGTGTGCTTACCTAATTTCAGTACCGGAAGTGTTGTGGTCAAAAAACTCTCTCCTCTGCTTAGTGTTCCGCCAGTCCTCTACTTCAAGGAAAAAGACATGGCCGCGACGACTCATTCTATACTATATCGAAGGATACAGGCAATAGCAGCATGACGATTGCATCTCCTCGGGCGGGCAGGCATCACAGCAGCCAAGCAACCCCGCCGGACCCTCTTCGACCAAAATACCAGCGAGCCCCAAGCGCTGATTCAGGGCCCCACCAGCCTCGACAGAGAGGTAAAATCGACATATAATCATCAGACAGTTATACCATCCGCCCGCACGGGCGAGTCCAAGAATAACAGGCTAGTCAGTTTTCTGCATGGAGGGGAGATACGATGTTCACCATCAAGGAGTTCCTGGAGAGCGAAGTGAAGCCTGCACTCGGGTGTACCGAGCCCGGAGCGGTGGCTCTTGCCGTCGCCCGGGCGAGAGAGGAGCTGTCCGAGCCGGTCAAGAGCGTCCTCGTGACCGTCAGCGACAGCATCTACAAGAACGGCATGGACGTTGGTATCCCGGGCACCGACGGACTCAAGGGCAACAACGTCGCCGCGGCTCTCGCAGTCCTGTGCGGTCGTTCGGAGTACGGTCTCGAGGTGCTGAAGGACTGCGGCGCCGACCATGCCGCCGAAGCGATGAAGCTGATCGAAAGGGGCGCGATCAAGATCGTCCCCGACATGGACCGCCACGGGGTCTACGTGGAGGCGTCGCTTCGCTCCCCCGGCCACGAGGCGGTCTGCCGCATCGAGGGGACCCACACAGGCATAGTCGAGGTCGAGGTGGACGGCTCGGTCGTCTTCACCGCCGCCTCCTCGGGGGATGAGAATCAGGGCAAGAACATACCCGACGAGGTTGCGGCCATGGGCTTCTCCGAGCTCGTCTCGCTGGTGGACACGATGGACGAGGAGGACATCGACTACGTGCTCGAGGGGGTCGAGATGAACATGGCCATCGCCGAGTACGGCTTCGACCAGGACCACGACACGGGGCTGAACATCGGAAAGACCATCCGCAAGGTCTCCGGCGCGTGCTACAACTCCGAGGATCTGAGCCTTAAGATAAAGTCCTTCGCGGCCGCCGCCTCCGACGCTCGCATGGCCGGAGTGTCGATGCCGGTGATGAGCAGCGCGGGCAGCGGCAACCACGGGGTGACCGCCATACTGCCGGTGGCGATCTTCGCGGCCCATCACGGGGCGAGCCGGGAGGAGACGGCCAAGGCGGTGGCCTTCAGCCACCTGGCCACCAGCTACGTCAAGAGCCGCACGGGCCGGCTTACACCTACCTGCGGCTGCTCCGTAGCGGCGGGCGCGGGCGCGGCGGCGGCGATGGTCTACCTGAAGACGAGGGACGTCGCCAAGGCGGCCCAGGCGATGCTGATCATCCTCGGGAACCTCGTAGGCATGGTGTGCGAC
>JAAYLU010000071.1 GCA_012521675.1 Synergistaceae bacterium
CACCACGTCCATCACCCATAAGTACTCCGTGGGGGCGGACGCGATCACCAGCGTGGTGGCGGCGCAGCTGAGCCATCCCTACGTCTGTTCGGTCGCCCTGCTCGAGGGCAACGCTTTCATCGACCAGTTCACGGAGGAGAAGATAAAGGACCCGAGGATCCTGGAGTTCGCCAAAAAGGTGGAGGTAGTCGCCGATGACGAGATAGACAATCTCCCGAGGCACCTTCGATACACGGTGAAGGTGGACGTCCACGTCAAGGACGGGCGGGTTTTCAATCTCAAGGAGACCTACCCCAAGGGACACCCGAAGAACCCCTTCACTCACGACGAGCTGCTCTGGAAGTTCAACTCCCTTGCGGAAAAGGCCATTCCCGACAAGGGACGGCGCGAGAGAATCACAGACTCCGTGCTGAACTTGGAGAGGCTGGACAACGTAAAAGAGCTCACGACCCTCATGGCAACGGGTAATTGACGAGGGGAGGAGAGATCAGGTGGGCAGGACCGCGGCGGAAAAGATAATATCGGCCCATGCGGGGGCGGGCGTCAGGGCGGGCGACTTTGTGGTGGCGGATGTCGACCTGGCCATGATACACGACACGACCGGACCCATCGCGATCAAGGCCTTCAGGGAGTACAGCAGGGAGAAGGTCTGGGATCCGTCGAAGATGGTCATCGTCCTCGACCATGCCGCCCCCAGCCCCAACGAGCGGGTCAGCAACCTGCACATCCTGCTCAGGGAGTTTGCCGCCGAGCAGGGCGTAAGACTGTTCGACACGGGCGAGGGAGTCTGTCACCAGCTGGTGGTGGAGAAAGGCCTCGTCCTGCCCGGAGATCTGGCCGTGGGGGCCGACTCTCACACCTGCACCTACGGCGCGCTGGGCGCGTTCTCGTTCGGAATAGGCTCCACCGACATGAGCGGCGTGATGCTGACGGGAAAACTCTGGCTGAGGACGCCGGGCACGATGAAGGTCGTGCTTCGCGGAACCATGGAGAGCGGCGTAGGCGCCAAGGACCTGATGCTGCACTTCATCGGCCTGATAGGCGCCGACGGCGCCGACTACCTAGCCCTCTCATTCAGCGGCGAAACCGTGAGGGACATGTCCCTGTCGGAGAGGATGACCCTGAGCAACATGGCGATCGAGTGCGGCGCGAAGGCCGGGCTCGTCGCGCCGGACGAAAAGACCGCAGCCCACCTGGAGGCCCTGGGAAAGGGGGAGGGAAGTCCCGCGTTCGACGACGAGGACGCAGTCTTCGAGCGTGTGATGGAGATAGATGCCTCCTCGGTTCCGCCCCAGGTAAGCACGCCCCACTCGGTTGACTCCGTGGTGCCGGTGACGGAGGCGGAAGGTGTGGAGATAGACCAGGTGTACATAGGCACCTGCACCAACGGCAGACTCGACGACCTGAGGATCGCGGCCCGAATCCTGGCCGGCAGAAAGATATCGGCGAACTGCCGCCTTCTCGTATGCCCCTCCTCCAGAAAGGTGATGGCCGACGCCATAGCGGAGGGGATACTCCTGCAGCTGGTGGAGGCCGGGGCCACTATCCTTCCTCCCGGCTGCGGCCCCTGCCCGGGCACTCACATGGGCGTGCCGGGCGACGGCGAGAGCGTAATCTCCACCGCCAACCGCAACTTCAAGGGAAGGATGGGCAACAACAGGGCGAACGTATACCTGGCGTCCCCCGCCACATGCGCGGCGAGCGCCCTGTCGGGAAGGATCGCCGACCCTCGGCCCTATCTGCGGGTCGGTAATCGAGGAGACCGGACATGAAAAAGAAGATCATCGGTAGGGTCCATAAGTTCGGGGACGACATCAACACCGACTACATCATCGCGGGCAAATATACGAAGACCCTCGACTTCTCCTCGCTGGCGGAGCACGTCTTCGAGGACATCGCCCCCGGGTTCGCCGGACG
>JAAYLU010000072.1 GCA_012521675.1 Synergistaceae bacterium
GCCCAGGGCTATCGTCCTCATCCCCTTCATCTGAAACGCGTTCACCGTCCCGACGTATATCATCAGCAAGAAGACGGACAGGGAGAGTACGAAGCGCCCCCACTCGATCAGGCGGCGAAGCGGCGCCGGAAGGTGCGGAACCACGAAGTCGATCACCATGTGATCCCCCCTCAGGGCCGCTCCAAGGGCACCGACCATCACCATCCACACCAGGGAGAAGCGAGCCGCCTCCTCGGTCCATATAAGAGAGCTCTTGAAAACGTAGCGGCACATCACTCCGATGATGATATCGCCGACGTTTATCGCCAGAAGTATGCAGGCGCCCCAAGCACTGATCCGCTCAAGCCTTCGGAGCCAAGCAGAGCCAAGGGCACCTGCGCTATCGTTTAAACCGACGCCGTTTTGCATTGGCAGCAAGAATCCGACCCGGCTACTCTTTCGCCTTCTCGTTGGCTCGTCTTGCGCACTGGAGCGACTTCTCCAGCCAATCCTCGCCGACCGTCTCCTTGAGCCACTCGACGTAGGCGGGCTGTCCGGCGCTTCGGAAGGTCTCCATCTCCTCGTCGTTCGGGTAACAGGCTATCATGCCCCTCTCCACCAGGAAGTCGATGTCCTTCTGGTCCTGTATGGCCATTGCCTCGCGGTTGAGGACGTTGGCCTTCTTCGCCGCGTCAAGGACGACGACCCTGTGCTCTTCCGGCAAAGAGTCCATCAGGTCCCCGTTGATCACCAGGAACTGGTCCGAGTACTGGATGTTCGCAAGGGTCAGGTATTTTTGGACCTCTTGGAGGCTGCCCATCTTGATGTACATCGCCGGATTCATCTGACCGTCCACTACGCTGGTCTTAAGCGCCAGGTAGAGCTCTGTCCACGGGACAGGTGTGCCGCTTGCGCCGAAGGACTTGTAGAGTATCACCTGTCCCTCGTCCATGCCGCGGAACTTCAGTCCCTCGAAGTCCTCCGCCCTCCTGATCTCCCTGACGTTATTGGTGAAGGCAAGGAACCCGCCCTCCTCGACCGCCTCGACCAGGTAGGCCCCGGTGCGGGCGTGGAACTCCTCCTTCGCGTCGTTCCAGAACTGGCTCTCGTCGAAGAAGAAGTGCGCCGCCTTGAAGCTGTCGAACATGAAGGGGACCGCGGAGGCGTAGATCTCGGGGAAGACCGGTGCGACACCGGCGAAGGAGGCCACGTTCATGATCGGGAGGTTCATCCCCTGCTTAAGCAGAAGCTCCATCCGCTCCTCCTCGTTCCCCAACTGGCTGTCAGGGAAGAGTTCGATGATCACCTCGCCGCCCGTCCCCTCCTCCACCAGTCTCTTGAAGTTCGAGGCGAACAGGTGCACAGCGTTGTTCTCCTCGTCAGCGGGGCCGTTGTAGGACATCTTTACCTCAACCGCCGCCTCCGAGCCGACCGGTAGGACAAGGGCGCAAAACCCCAACACCGCCGCAAGAGCAAACAACTTGAAGCACTTCATCGGGCTCACCATCCTTTCATGATTCGCCGGGGAAACCGGCTTGCTGAAAAAACTTCTGGACTCTTGAACTGTGCATAATAGTACACCAAAACAGCCGGCGATATAAGGGACTTTCGACCCGGTTGGCCGAGTTCTAACCGCCTTGATGCCGCCTGTCCGTCCGGAGGGCCGCCCTGTCGGGGAAGTCGGCCCCCACTCCCGTACGGCGGATCCTCAGCATCTCTCCCAGGGCATCGTAAAGCCCCCCGCAGCACGACAGATCCCCGTTTTCAACGATTATGCGGGCAAACTTGTTCTGCGCGTCCCACAGGTCCATCTCGAGCCCCTGGTCCCTGAAAAAGAGCAGCAGCTCCATTATCCGGCGAAGGGCGAGCTCGTCGAGGGGCGAGCGCTCGAGCGAGTCGAAGAGCCTCTTCAGCAGGCTCATACCGGAGTGCCTGACGAAGGCCGAGTCGACATGGATACCGAGGCGCGTCCCCCCGGAGATCTTCTTTTCTATCAGCTTGATGTCCGGCTGCTCTGCCTCGAAGTCATGCCTCAGATCGTCGTTTAGCACCACCTCCGCCGCGCTCCTGAGCACGTCCGGGATCGGCATGCCGATGTCGGTGAGGTAGAAGAGCAGGTCGGAGTAGCCGGAGACCGTCCGTCTCAAAGAGGAGACCACCTCTTCCACATCGGCTGATATTATCCTGTTGAGTATGCGCTGCTGATCGTCCTTGAAGAGGTGACGGAAGGAGAAGGTGTTGTGCCCGAAGACCTCGACCAACGTCCTCTCGTTCCCCTCCCTCAGCGAGTCCTCAAGCCTCTCGGCGAAGCCATCCTCTGCGAAGGCGCTCTTCTCGGCAACCCCGCAGAGAGCCTTCCTGCCTCCGACGTGCAGAGCCGCGACGAACAGCTCCTTTTCGTCGAGGGTGAGCTCCGAGCGCACGGCCAGGTCGCCTATTACGTAAACCCGCCCGTCCGTCTTCACCCGCCTCATCGAGCAGTACGGGATTCTGTAGGTGTAGAACGAGTCCTCCCGGTCCAACTTCACCTCCCCCTCCGTGCGGGAGAAGAGAGAGGAGAAGGCGTAGTGCGCCCCGGCTCGCAGGAGGTTCGACATGGACGGAGTCACGAATACCTCGAAGACCCTCCTGCCGTTCTCCAGCTCGGCGATGTTGCTCGGCGCCCGCTCCAGCGAGTCCATGAAGGGCGTCCACAGGTCCTCGCCGGGGAAGAGGTATCCGCAAAGCTCCAGGGCCCTTGCCGCGTAGGCCATCACCTGGATGTTCTCGATGCCCGATATGTCGTCGAAGAACCAGCCGCAGCTGGTATACATAAGGTTCAGGTTGAGCTGAAGCTCCATCAGCCGAAGCCCCTTGACCCTCTCGTCGTGCGATAGAGCCCTCCCGGCCTCCCCCTCTACGAAGCCCGCGGGCGACGACCTCGACCGGTCGAAGAAGACGTCGATGTACCTGTTGCGCGCTCCCCACGGGTCGGGGAACAGCCCGGCCGAATCCCTCTCAAACAGAGTCGCGGCCGAATCCCTCAGCCCGTCCATGGCCGCCCGGAGAGGCGCTCGCCAGCTCTGGTTCCAGCCGGGGCGGGAGTGAGCCGAGCAGCCGCAGTCCTCCTTCCACCTGCCGACTCCGTGAACGCAGCTCCACGAGGAGTTCTCGACGATTCTTACCTCCTCCATGGGCGGGTAGAACTCCAGGAACTCTCCGTAGACGGTCAGAGCCGCCTCCCTGGATCTCTCTATCGTGTCCAGGCAGTAGGCCAGGGCCATGTCCCCGTACTTATGATGGTGCCCGAAGGTCTCTCCGTCCGTCGCCACGGAGACGAGTCGCGGGTCTGCCGAGCCGCCTCCACACACGGAGTCGATCAGCATCCTCGCAAAGTCGCCGCCGTTCCTGAGCGCGTCGCCGAACGCGACCTTCTGCGCGAGGGCGCCGTGGTAGAAAAATACCGCGATCTCCCGCCCCGACGAAAGGGAGCATACATAGGGTCGACTGGTGTCCACCCTCTCCCCCGCGACGCCGATCCACGACGAGGATCGGCCGGAGCGCACCGAGTCGGCCTGCCGAGGCGCGAGTATTACGAACCTGATTCCGTTCTCCGTCAAGATATCGAGCGTCTCGGAGTCGACCGCCGTCTCCGGGAGCCACAGGCCCTCCGGATCACGTCCGAAGCGCCTCCTGAAGTCCTCCAACCCCCAGTGGACTTGAGTGATCTTGTCCCTCTTGTTGGCAAGGGGCATGATCATGTGGTTGTAGGCCTGCGCGATCGCCGGTCCGTGACCGGAAAAGCGCCTTGCGCCGAGCCTGTCGGCCTCCAGGATGCACCGGTAGTACTCGGGGCGTTTCTGCTCCATCCATGACAGCAGAGTGGGGCCGAAGTTGAAGCTGATCCTGGAGTAGTTGTTCACTATGCTCCTGATCCAGCCCTGGTCGTCGAAAAGCCGGGCCGCCGCGTTCGGACCGTAGCACTCCTCCGCGATGCGCTCGTTCCAGTCGTGCCACGGAGCGGCCGACTCCTGGATCTCGATCTCTCCGATCCACGGGTTCTCCCTCGGGGGCTGGTAGAAATGACCGTGAAGACATATGAAGCGGTTCAAGAAGATCACTCCCGTCCTTCTCTCTGTTTTCATAGTATACCTCTTTCTTCCTCCCTTAGTGTACAATTAAAAAAAGAAAGGGGGTGCTTTTTCTGGACAGACTCTGCGGGATATTGCTCCCGGTATTCTCCCTCCCGGGGAGATGGGGCATAGGGGACCTTGGACCCGAAGCGACGGGGTTCGTCGGCTTTCTCTCTCGCTCGGGGCAGAGGTTATGGCAAGTGTTGCCCCTTTCGGAGACGGACGGCGCGATGGGAAACTCACCGTACAGCTCGCCGTCCGCATTCGCGGGGAATCACCTCTTCATCCCGCCGGAGGCCCTTGTCGACAGGGGACTTCTGTCGACCGGGGAGCTTGCCGGTGCGCCGGTTTTTCCGGAGGACAGGGTGAACTACGACCTTGCGAGGGACTACAAGGGCAGACTGCTTCGCAGGGCCTTCGAGAGCTTCTCGCCAGTGCCCGACTACGAGCGGTTCCTGGAGGAGCACGGCTATTGGCTTTTCGATTATGCCCTGTACGTTTCAATAAAGCGGCGAATGGAAGGATTGCCGTGGTACGAGTGGCCGGACGGGCTGAAACGCAGGGAGGAAAGAGCGTTGGAGAGGGCCCGCACGGAGCTTCGCGAGGAGATCGACTTCGTCCTTTTCTTGCAGTTCCTCTTCTTCGAGGGCATGGGGCAGTTGAGGAGCGAGTGCGACGCGAAGGGGATAGAGCTGCTCGGCGACATGCCGATCTACGTCAACTACGACAGCTCGGACGTCTGGTCGAACCCCGGCCTTTTCCAGCTGGACGACGATCTCGTCCCGAAGGAGGTCTCCGGAGTGCCGCCCGACTACTTCAGCAGCACCGGGCAGCTCTGGGGCAATCCGCTGTATGACTGGGAGGAGATGGAGAAGGACGGCTTCTCATGGTGGATAAATCGACTTAGGCACTCTTTGTCGATGTTCCACACAGTCAGGATAGACCACTTCCGCGGCCTGTTCGGCTACTGGGCCGTGCCGTGGGGGGACGCCACCGCGGAGAGGGGCGCCTGGCGGGAGGCCCGTCCCGAGGGTTTTTTCCGCTCTGTCGCGGAAAACCTGCCGAGTTCCAGCTTCCTGGCGGAGAATTTAGGCGTCATCACGCCCGACGTCACGGAGGGAATGAAGAGGGGCGGCTTCCCCGGCATGGCGGTGCTGCTATTCGGATTCGGCGGGGACATGAGGGACAACCCCCACATACCGCACAACTACGTCACGGACCTCGCCGCCTACAGCGGGACGCATGACAACAACACCGCCCTTGGATGGTACAGGGAGGATGCCACGGACGCCGAGCGCAAGGCCCTCGCCCGTTACGCGGGGCTTGTCCCGAAGGACAAGGAGGTCCCGGAGATAGTCGTCAGAATGGTGCTCTCCTCAGTTGCGGAGCGGGCCGTCATCCCCCTTCAGGACTACCTGGGGCTCGGAGGGGAGGCCAGGGTCAACAGGCCGGCGACGACCTCCGGCAACTGGGAGTGGAGGGCCCGGGAGCAGTTTTTCACTGAAGAGTTCTCCAAGGGGATAAAGCAACTCGCTGAAATATACGGAAGAAACTAGTGGGGAGGCTTCAAAAACCTGGCCTTTCTCTGGTAAAATCATATATAGAGCATTTTTGCGCTTTGTGAAGTTCGGGCGCAGGGTTTTATATTTTTGTCTTTCTAAAGAGGTGAGCCTTGCTCATGATAACCACGCATCATCAAAGAGAACTGGGTAGTTCGATACGAAGACTTATGGAGACGGATCCGGCCTTCAGGCCCGTTGCCTACCTGTCCATGGAGATCGGGATCAAGGAGTCCATTCCGACATACTCGGGGGGCCTGGGGATACTGGCCGGCGACATACTCAAGAGTGCGGCCGACCTGGGGGTGCCGATCGTCGGCGTCACCCTGCTCTACCGCAAGGGGTACTTTCAGCAGTCCTTCAACACAGACGGCTGGCAGATGGAGAAGCCGGTGCTGTGGCAGCCGGTGCAGGAGCTGACCCTGCTGCCCAACCAGATCACCCTGACCCTGCAGGACAGGGAGGTCCACGTGCGGACCTGGCAGTACGAGATACTCGGCATCTCGGGTCACCCGGTGCCTGTCTTCTTTCTCGACACGGACTTCGAGGACAACCACCCCGACGACCGCAAGCTGACCTGGCACCTTTACGGTGGAGACCAGACCTACAGACTCTGCCAGGAGATGGTGCTGGGCGTCGGTGGACTGAGGATGCTGCGCGACCTCGGGTACAAGAACATAGAGACCTTTCACATGAACGAGGGGCACGCCGGATTCCTCACCCTGGAGCTGATGAGGGAGCAGGGCTACTTCGACGTGGACAAGATCCGAGAGCAGGTGATCTTCACCACTCATACACCCGTGCCGGCCGGGCACGACTTCTTCCGATTCGACCTGGTGGACAGGGTGATCTCGCAACAGGCCTCGATGAACCTGAAACGCATGCTCCCGAATTCCGACGGGGTTTCGATGACCGAGTTGGGGATCCGCTTCAGCCGCTATGTCAACGCCGTGTCGAAAAAGCACGCCGAGGTGAGCAGGAAGATGTTCTCCATGCCGGAGATAGACTGGATCACCAACGGCATACATCCGGGGACGTGGATAAGCAACGGCATAAGAAGGCTGCTGAACGCCCACATACCCGGCTGGGAGCATGACCCCGGCAGGCTGGTACAGGCGGTTAAGATCCCGCCGGACGAGATCTGGAGCGCGCACCAGGCGTCGAAGCTGCGCCTGCTGGCGTTGATCATGGAGCAGACCAAACAGCAGTTCGACCTGAACACCCTGACGATAGGCTTCGCCAGGCGGGCCGCCACGTACAAGAGGGCCGACCTGCTCTTCTCCAACATAAAGCGGCTGCTGGAGGTCGGGGCCAACAGGATCCAGCTTGTCTTCGCGGGAAAATCGCACCCGAGGGACGACGGGGGGAAGGCCGTGCTTCAGCGGCTGCTGAACGTCTCACAGAAGGTGGGGGACATGATTCCCATCGTCTTCCTGGAGGACTACGACATGGACAAGGGCGCGATGATAACGCAGGGGGTCGACCTCTGGCTGAACACCCCGATCAGGCCGCGCGAGGCATCCGGCACCAGCGGCATGAAGTGCGCGATAAACGGTGTGATGAACTTCTCCGTTCTGGACGGATGGTGGATAGAGGGATGGATGGAGGACGCGACGGGATGGTCCATCGGGCCCGACCCGATGGAGTCGGACATGATCCACTACGACGAGTCGCTGGACGTGAACGACCTGTACGACAAGCTGGAGAACAAGATCATCCCCACCTACTACGACAACCGCGAGAAGTGGATATGGATGATGCAGAGGAACATCGCGTTCAACGGCAGCTACTTCAACACTCACAGAGTGGTCCGCGAGTACTGCGAGAAGGCCTACAACGTCAGCTTCCGGGGGATGTGATCGTCCATGGCGAAAGCGGCCGCCGGCAAGAGGACAAGGGTGCTGCATATCTCCCCCGAGGCCGTCCCTTTCTGCAAGGTCGGAGGGCTCGGGGACGTGGCTGGTTCGCTGCCGCGCGCCCTCAGGAAAACAGGGATCGACAGCAGGCTGCTGATACCCGCGTGGGACGGAGTGCTGGACTCTGTCCGCGACGGAGGGAAGAGGCTGCGAAAGGCATCGTTGGATGTCTGCGTCTCGATCGACTGGCGCGTGCACAGGGGCGTCGTCTGGAGCGCCTCCTTGGACGGACTCACGGTCCACTTCCTCGAGTCCCCGCTCTTCCAAGGGAGGGAGATCTATCCTGACGACCTCGACCAGCACACTGTGCTTCCATTCGTCTTTTTGTCGCAGGCGGCGCTGGAGCTGGGCGAGGCGGCGAGATGGACGCCCGACATATTGCACTGCCACGACTGGGGCACCGCGCCCCTGATCACGTCCCTGATGTGGCACAGGCACTACCGGACGAGGCGGTCCGAGTTCGAGACGGTCTTCACGATACACAACCTCGCGCACCAGGGATTCCTCCCTCTGCACTCCCCGCGCGACTGGGGACTGGACGAGGACGCCTTCACGGTCGATGCGCTGGAGTTCTACGGGATGACCAACCTGATGAAGGGAGCGATAGCGGGCGCCTCCGCCGTGACCACCGTCAGCCCCTCCTACGCGCGCGAGATCCAGACCGACGAGGGGGGCGCGGGGCTCGGCGGGCTGCTGAGAAGCCATGGCTTCAAGGTCAGGGGCATCCTGAACGGACTCGACGGCGATGCCTGGAATCCGGCCAGGGATCCTCTCATCCCCGCCAACTACTCGATGAGCAACATGGCGGGCAAGAAGAAGTGCAAGAGGGCCCTTCTCGAGAGGTGCGGCTGGAAGGACGACGGACGTCCTGTCTTCGTGTCGGTGGGGCGAATGGTGGATCAGAAGGGGTTCGACATATTCATACCGGCCATGGGGGATATGATGGACAGGGGGTGCAGGCTCTTCATAGTTGGGAGCGGTCAGCCCGAGTACGAGGGGGCCCTCCGGAGCCTGTCCGAGAGTCGCCCGGATTCGATCTCGGCCTTCATCGGCTACGACGAGGGGATCGCCCACCTTGCTTACGCAGGGGGGGATTTCTTCCTGATGCCGTCGAAGTTCGAGCCGTGCGGCCTGTCGCAGCTCATATCCCTACTGTACGGGACCCCGCCCGTGGCCCGCTCGGTGGGAGGATTGGCGGACACTGTCTTCGAGCATGGCTCCCCGGGCGGCAACGGCTTTCTGTTCTTCGACTACTCCACCGGTGCTTTCGTCACGGCAGTTGATAAGGCCCTCCGCCTCTTCCACGACGACCCGAGGGGCTATCGGGCCCTGCAGAGGGTGGGAATGGAGGCGGACTACTCGTGGGACAACTCGGCGCCATTGTACGTGGACATGTACCGTTCGATACTGCCCGGTGCGGGCGACTCCGCGGATTGAAGTCGCCCGCCCGTCTTGAAACAGATTGACGACACCATATAAATGAGGAGGGGAAAGACCATGCAGTCCGGGAAATACGGTCGAATACTGGGAATGGTACTGGCCGGCGGTAAAGGCGAGCGCCTGATGCCGCTCACCAAGTACAGGGCGAAACCGGCGGTCCACTTCGCGGCCAAATACCGAATCGTGGATTTCGCTCTTTCCAACCTCGTCAACAGCGGCGTTTTCGCTATCTACGTGCTTGTTCAGTTCAAGAGCCAGTCGCTGAACGAGCATATCGAGAGGGGATGGCAGTTCGGCGGGGCCCTAAGGGGACGCGACTACTTCATAACCCTCGTCCCGGCGCAGATGTGGCGGGGCGAACACTGGTTCCAGGGAACGGCCGACGCTGTCTATCAGAACCTGCACCTGGTGACACTCTTCGACGCGGACAGGATTTGCATATTCGCCGCGGACCACGTCTACAAGATGGACGTGGACCAGATGATCGAGTACCACATCGACAAGCAGGCGGACGTCACCGTCGCCGCTAACGTTGTCCCGTCGTCGGAGGCCTCGGCCTTTGGCTGCATAGAGACGGACGACACCGGCAGGATCGTCGGCTTCGTGGAGAAGCCGGAGTTCCCGCCCGAAATCCCGGGGAAGCCCGGCTTCTCGTACGTCTCGATGGGGAACTACATCTTCGAGCGGGAGATACTGGAGGAGTCGCTGATCGAGGACGCCCACCAGCCCACCAGCCACGACTTCGGGCGGGACATAATCCCGAAGCTGGTGCCGGGGGCTAGGGTCTTCGCCTACGACTTCTCGACCAATGCCCTGCCCGGCAGGCTCTCGGTGCACTGGAGGGAGGACAAGCCCTACTGGCGCGACGTGGGGACGATCAAGACCTACTGGGAGGCCCACATGGAGCTGCTTGACTTCGAGTCCGAGATGACCTTCTACAACCCCCAGTGGCCGGTCAGGACCGTGTCGTACGCCGACCCGCCGTCCTACGTCTGCCCGGTGGAGGGCCGAGCCTGCCACGTGCAGAGCACCCTGGCCGCAGAGGGAAGCCGCGTACTGGCCGCAAGGGTGGAGTCGTCGGTCCTGTCCAGGAACAGCGCCGTGATGCCGGGCGCCTCCGTGGAGCAGTCGATAATCGGCGAGGGCGTCGTGATCGGGGAGAACAGCAGGTTGCGCAAGGTGATCGTGGACAGCCACAACATCATCCCTCCGAACACAGAGATAGGGTTCGACCCGGAGAAGGACGCGGAGCTTTACACATTGGACAGGAACTCCGGCGTAGTCATAGTCGGAATGCCCAAGATGCAGCTTCGAAAAGCCATGGAACAGCCCAAGGGCCCCTTCTACTGGTCCAACCTGAGCTGACGGTAAGAGAGGAGGCGCACGCCTCCTCTCTTTTTTATCCTACTGCTTCCGCTATTTGAATATCGACTCCAGTATCTTCTCCTTGATTATGTCCTCCGGTTTCTTCTCGGGCTCCGGTTCGGGAGCAGGCTCGGGAGCAGGAGCGGGCGTCACCTCGGGCACCGGCTCCGGTTTGACCACGGGCTTGACGATCTGGTCTATGATGACCTGTTCGATTGTCTTCGGTTGCTCCTCCACCGGGACCACAGGCTGCTCCACGGGAGGTTTAAGGGGCTGTTCGCCGCCGGGCGCAGGGGCTATCTTCAGATTCGAGAAGCCCGGCTTCTCCGTCGTGCCCCCGAGGGTGAATGAGACATCCCGGAAGTCGGCCTTCTCCATGCCGCTCTGAAGGCCGCCCAGCACTCCCTTAAGCGCGTCCTGCAGCGACGTCGCTGTGAGGCCGCCTATCGCGCCTCCAGTGAGGGCGTTCAGCACCTGCAGGTTGACGTTGCCCGCGCACTGCAGCGCCAGGGCCTTGTTGGGCCCGACAGGACCCTCCGCAGTCAGGAACTTGTAGAGCGGGTCGTTCTGCGGCGCGGTGGCCTTGGTCCCCTTCTCAAGGATGAAGCGCCCGGTCTCAAGCCTGAATGGAACCGATACGTTCGAGTACCTGACGCCGCTCTTGTACAGCGCGGTCAGTATCTGGACCCCCTTGAAGCCGGTGATCGATCCCTCGCCTATGGTCAAGGCACCCTTGCCCGAGTAGGAGAGCTTCGGGTCCAGCCCGCCGGATATGCTGACAGATCCGCCGGCATGTCCGCCGATCTTTCCCTCCATGCCGCCGGTGAAGTCCTGCGCGACCCCGTTCACGTCCACACCGCTCAGCTCGAGCGAGTGAGAGAACTTCATCGTGCCGATGTCCAGCGCGCCGCCCCCCTTCACAGTCCCGCCGTAGAACGAGACCGAGGCCCCTTTCGACGAGAGGGAGTTGCCGTCAAGCGATATGGGATAGGAGAGGTTCGCCAGCTTAAGCCCCATCACAGTGAGGGCCGGGGACGTGATCGAACCCTGCCCCTTGCCCGCCGCTCCTGCAAATCTGCCATTGAACGAGACGTTGGCCTTGCCGCTGATGCCCAGCTCCTTCGCATCCGGCATGCCTGATACCAGCGACGCCAGGTCGAGGTCGCCGCCGGACAGGTCGATGGTGACGTCCGGGGTGGCCCCCATGGTCACGCTTCCCTTGGCGGACAACATGCCTCCTCCAAACCCCGCCTTTACCTCGTCGATATTCATCTTGTCCGCGTTCCCGGACAGGGCGAACGACAGGTCGGTGGCGGTCATGCCGGCTGCGGAGATCTTCGGAGAGCCCCCCTTGACCGTTATCGACGGGGAGTCGAGCGATCCCTTCACGGCTACGGTTCCGTCGAGCACCCCCGCAAGGGGGACTCCAAGCCCGCCCACCGAGGAGAGGGCCGCCAAGTCAGCCTTCGAGACTGTCACGGCGAGGTCTAGTCCTCCCGGGTCCCCCGCCTTCGCGGGCAGGGCTATCGAACCGGACGCGGAGAGGGACCCCGCTCCGCTCTTCGCGGAGGCGGACTGTATGTTCAGCGAGTTTCCGGCCTTCTTCAGCTTCAACACCAGGTCGGAGAAGCCCATTCCGGCCGCGGCCGCCTGGGAGGCGGATATGTCCAGGTCGAGGTCTGCCCTCTCTAAGGCCTTCAGGTCGCCCGCGAGCATCGTGGAGGCCTTGAGTCCCTTGAGGGTCACGTCCTTGACGCCGAGGCTGGCAGACGAGAGGACCAGGTCAATCCTCGGGGACGTCGCACTGCCCTTGATCACGGCCTTCGCGGTCACAGCGCCCTTTATCCCGTACTGAGCCATATCGGGGTAGAAGGGGGCGAGAGCGCCCGGCTGCAGGTTCTCCATTACCGCCGTGATATCAAGTTTGTCCCCTCCGTCGACCGTCCCCGACGCGCTGATGGAGGCACCGCGCCACTTCGCCGAAGCGCTCGACACCGCGACCCTCTCACCCTTCAGGACGAGGGTCACGGACGGGGACTCCAGGAGCTCCTTCATCACGGAGATCTTCTCGCTCCACGCCTTCACGGACAGGTCCGGCGTCGCGGGAGTTCCCTTTATCGATATGTCCACATGGGTGCCGCCCTGCAGCGCCAGCTCCTTCAACTGAGGGAAGGAGGCCGCGATCTTCGGCAGGTTCAGGTTCCTTATGTTCGCCGTCAGGTCGAGCTTGGGCGCGGTCATATAGTCCGCGACCGTCCCCTGCGCCGTTATTGGCGCGCCCTCGAACTGTGACTTCGCGCTCACGTTCGCGGCGGTAGGAGTCAGCTTGACCTGCGCACGCGACTCGGTCACCGAGTACCCCATCATGCCAAGTGTCGGTGCGCTGAACTCGATCACTCCCGATAAACTGTCCGTCGAGCCCCCGAGCTTGATGGCGAACCTGTCGATACTCCCGGAGACGTCCCCGAGGTCAGGGTAGACCTTCTTGAGCTCGGCCAGCTCAATGCCCGAGCCGGAGAGGACGAGATCCACCACGGGTGTCTTCCCCTCGGCGAAGGCCAGCGACATCTCACCCGCCAGGGGCATTCCCATCACCCTGGCGTCCAGCCCCGCCACGGAGAGCCTGTCCACGCCCAGCGACCACTTCGCGCTCAGGCTGTCCACCGGATAGCCCAGGATGGACTTTCCGGAGTAGTCCAGGTCGCCCGCGAGCAGAGGAGAGTTCCACTCCCCCTCGCCCTTGAAGGAGAGGGACAGGGTACCGTCGAAGCCCTCGGGGGAGAGGGCCGGCCAGAAGGAGGCCAGCTCCGCCAGATCCAGGCCCTTCACAGCTCCCGAGACCCCCAGCGATGGGGCCACCCTCCCGGAAGCGGCCACCGAGCCCTTGCCGAGGTCCAGCGACAACGACCGTATCTCGGCGCCACCACCCTCGAGCAGAGCCGCTACAGACCCCTTCACCGGGATTCCGTTGACCGAGAGGTTCACCTCCGCCTGGATCTCCGGGCCTCTGACCGACAGATCAACCTTGGAGATGTCAGCCCTGCCCCACTTCGACACGACTTTGCTCTCCTCGAAGCGAATGACGTCTATCGGGATCTCGCCGTCGCCGCCGCCCTCGAACTCCAGCTGAGCGACCTGCTCCGCCAGCTCGTCCGCGTCCATCTCCACCCCTCCGACCGAGAGCATGCTCAGCCTGGGCGACTTCGACAGCAGGGACATCAGGTTCAAGGAGACGTCGATGTACCGGGCGCTGAAGAGAGGCGCGCCCGCCTTTGTCAGAGAGACCCCTTTCAACGAGAAGCCCCTGATCGGATTGCCTCCGACCTCCTCCACCGCGAGGTCGGCGTCCATGAGCTCCTTCACGGCCGAGCCCGCCTCCCTCACCACCAGGTCGCCCGCGAAGTTCATCGTCCACAAGCCCCCCGCGGCGACCGCCAGAAGCAGGACCAGCGCGATCAGCACTTTCTTCATTTCTCTCTACCTCCTTTTTTACCCAAGGGCGCTTAATTATGAATCGATTGTGCAAAATCCATTGTTGATTATAGCATTCAAACGCTCCAAGCGTCAGAAGAGCACTCCCTCCGCCACCATGGCCGTTCTGCCCCTCAGGGACGCGGATACACTCTTGCCGTCCCGGTCGAACGAGAGTGTCACTCCGTTTATCCCTCCGGGGTTGGTCACCTCGATGGAGGCGCTGGACACGGGGCCGCCTTCCCGCATGACCCAAGCTATCGCCGACGCGGTGGAGCCGGTGCCGCACGAGTCGGTCAGGTCCTCCACTCCCCTCTCGTAGGTCACGGATTTTATCCTCGCTCCGTCTATTCCCTCGACGAAGCTGACATTTGCGCCCCGGGGGAAGAGGTCGGCGTTGTACCTGAGCTCGCGACCGGCGGAGATCATCTCCTCGCGCGAGAGCTCCGCTCCTTCCAAGAAGAGCACCAGGTGAGGCACTCCCACTGTCATGAACGACGCCCTGAACACCCTGTCCAGGGCCTTCCTCCGGTGGTTGAACCATGAACCGGATAGTGGGATCACGCCCATGTCGAGATCCACGAAGGGGGGATCGACAGATGCCCTCATGACGCCCGCCAGGGTCGAGAAGGTCTGCTCGGCCCCGGCGATCCCCTTATGGAAGGCGTATCTGGCGATGCAGCGAGCGCCGTTGCCGCACATCTCCCCCTCGCTGCCGTCTGCGTTGAACAGGCGCATCCTGTAGTCCGCGCCCTCGTCGCTCTCCACAAGCAGGATTCCGTCCGCGCCGAGCGAGCTGCGTCTCTCGCAGTAACGCCTGGCCATCTCCGCGAGCTCATCCGTCGCGTAAACACCCTCCCTGTCGTCGATCACTATGAAGTCGTTTCCATTGCCGTGCATCTTCATGAAGGGGATCATCCTCATTCGCCTCCTTCCCTTGCTCATCATTCTACACTACACTTATCATCGGCTTTTTGCTATGATCGTTTACATAAGAAGCTCCGCGACAGGGAGGAAGTGGCATGAAAAGAGAGGAGTTTATCCGGTGGATAGAGAAACACGACTGCGTCGTGCCCTTGGACGGGGGCATGGGGACGCTTCTCGCCGACAAGGGGTGGAGCCCCCCGTCGCTCCCCGAGGAGATGAACATGTCCGCACCGGAGATAGTGGAGTCCATTCACTCCTCCTACGTCAAGGCCGGTGCAGCGATTATAGAGACCAACACCTTCGGCGGAACGCCGGTCAAGATGGCTCATCGAGGCCTGTCGGACAGGGCGCGGGAGATAAACGAGCGTGCCGCGCGGCTCGCTAAAAAAGCAGCGCAAAGCGTAGCACTCGTGGCAGGCTCGGTGGGGCCGTTGGGCGAGCTGCTGACGCCGTTCGGACCTCTCTCCTTCGACGAGGCTTACGAGGCCTTTCGCGCGCAGATGGGGGGGCTGGTCGCGGGTGGCGTGGATCTGCTGCTGATCGAGACCATGATCGACCTCCGCGAGGCGAAGGCAGCTGTCATGGCCGCCAGGGATGTCGCGCCCGGCACGGCCTTCGTGGTCAGCTTCACCTTCGACCAGAAGGGGCGCACTGTCACCGGCACGCCGCCCGAGGTGGCGGCCCGGTGGGCGCGCCTGATGGGAGCGGCGGGAGTCGGGGCGAACTGCGGCGTGGGGCCCGAGGCGTACGTGCCGGTCGCAAAGGTCCTGAACGAACACGCCGGGATCCCTGTCTTCGTCTACGCCAACGCCGGACTGCCCAGCGACGGAGAGTACTGCCCGCCGGATTCCTTCGCCGACTGGGGGCGAAAGCTCGCCGAGGCAGGGGCAACTGTAGTCGGTGGCTGCTGCGGCTCCACACCGGAGTACATTTCAAAACTTGCAGCGGCGCTGAAGGGAGTCAGACAGCGCAGGAGCGAGCCAGTCCTGGGCACTCCCCTGGCCAGCCGGAGTAAGCTCGTCCTCGCCGGAGGAGGACACCCCTTCCGCGTCATCGGAGAGAGGATCAACGTGTCGCGCAAATCCCCGCTCAGGGACGAGGTCGAGCGAATGGTCTGGACGACTCTCAGGGAGGAGGCACGCCTGCAGGACCAGGCGGGAGCGGACATCATCGACGTGAACGTCGGCCTCCCCTCGATAGACCAGGAGACGGCCATGGCCGCTGCGGTCACCGCGGCCGGGCAGTCGACGCAGGCGCCCCTGTCGATAGACAGCGACAGCCCGTCTGTCATCGAAGCAGGCCTTGCGGCTGTCACCGGCATCCCCCTGCTCAACTCGTTCACCGCGAAGGAGGACGTGCTGCTGCCGGGATTGGCCCTGGCGGCGAGGCACGGCGCGTCCGTGATAGTCCTCCCCATCGACGAGGAGGGCCTGCCGGAGAGCATCGAGGCGCGGCGATCCGTGATACGAAAGGTTCTGAGGGCGGCTGACTCCGCCGGGTTCCCCAGGGAGGGACTGATGATAGACGGGCTGACTCTTGCGGCGGGCGCGGATCACGATGCACCTAAGGTCACGCTCGACGCCCTGTCCTACCTCTCGGACGAGGGCATTGCCTCCGTGCTGGGCGTCAGCAACATCTCGCACGGCATGCCCGCCCGCTCCCTGCTGAACAGGACCTTCACGGCCATGGCGATGGCCGCGGGGCTTGACGCCGCTATAATCAACCCGCTCGACAGGTCCATGATGGAGGCGATTTCGGCCTCGGAGCTGCTGGCGGGGCGCGACCCGGAGGGACGCAGGTTCATCGCTGCCTCCCCGTCTTTCCAGTCCCGGGCCGCCGAACGGCAGGCGAAAGAGGCCCCTGCCGCCGCGAAGGCGGAGGAGACACTGCCAGTCGAGGAGTCGATGCTGCCCCTCTCCCTCTCCATACTGAGGGGCGACGAGCAGCAGGCGCACGAGCTTGCGAAAGAGCTGCTCGACTCGGGGGAAACGCCCCTGGAGCTGGTGAATAGGGCGGTGATCCCCGCGCTCGAGGAGGTCGGCGGGCGGTACGACCGGGGCGAGTTCTTCCTTCCGCAGCTGATCTCGTCGGCCGCCTCGGCCCAGAGGGCGTGCGACCTGGCGATGGAGATCATAGAGAAGGCCGGAGGGACGGCCGAGAAGGGCAGGGTGCTTCTCGCCACTGTGGAGGGCGACCTGCACGACCTCGGCAAGAACGTGGTCGGAACGGTGCTGAAGAGCCACGGCTATCGGGTCGCCGACCTCGGCAAGGACGTCCCCGCGGCCAGGATAATCGAAGAGGCGGAGAGGGGCGGTTTCGACATAGTGGGGCTGTCGGCCCTGATGACATCGACCATGAAGGGCATGGCGGAGACGGCGCAGGAGCTGTCACGACGCCTTCCCGGCGTGTTCGTTATAGTAGGCGGCGCCTCCGTCAGCGAGGGGTACGCCCGTTCGATAGGCGCGCACGGTTACGCGCCTGACGCGGTGAGCGCGGTCCGCCTGGTGGAGTCGTTGCTCGCCGGCAGAGATGACAAGAAGCGAGGAGAATAGCCCGTATGCACATACATGAACTGTTGCGCCACAAGCATCACGCCATATCGTTCGAGATCTTTCCGCCCAAGCCGGAGTCGTCTATCGAGACGGTCTACTCGACTATCGCGGACCTGAAACCTCTCTCCCCGGAGTTCATCAGCGTCACCTACGGTGCCGGGGGGAGCAGCAGAGACCGCACCGTCGAGATAGCCTCCGCGGTGCGGAACCGCTGGGGACTGGTTTCGCTGGCCCATTTGACCTGCATGGGCTCCTCTCCCGCGGAGGTGGAGGGAGTGCTTGAGGAATTGGAGCAGGAGGGGGTCAGGAACATCCTGGCGATGCGGGGAGACCCCCGCCCCGAGGGAGGGGAAAACCACTTTCCCTACGCGGCCGACCTGATCAGGCACATAAGACGGGGGCACTTCAGCGATTTCTCCATAGGCGCGGCCTCCTACCCGGAGGGACACCCCGAGTGCCCGTCGTTCGAGAAGGATCTGGTCCACCTGAAGGAGAAGGTCGACGCGGGAGTGGACTTCCTGGTAACCCAGCTATTCTTCGACAACGAGATCTTCTTCCGCTTCATGGAGCGTGTGCGCGCCATCGGCATCGAGATCCCGGTGCTCGCCGGGGTGATGCCGGTGCTGAACTCCCGCCAGATAGGCAGGATAGTCTCCCTGTGCGGCGCGTCGATCCCACCTCGCTTCGCCCGCATAATGTCTCGCTACGAGCACAACCCGGAGGCTCTGGCCGAGGCCGGGATAGCCTACGCGACGGAGCAGATCATCGACCTGCTCTCCTGGGGCGCGGACGGGGTGCACCTGTACACTATGAACCGCCCGGACGTCGCCCGCCGCATAATGGTCGGCCTGTCGACCGTCCGGAGGGTGCTCAACGGGGAGACCTAGCCTCCGAGGTAGGCCTCCTGCACCTCCGGGTCCTCGGCCAGCTCCGCGCCGGGGCCGCTCTTGACGAACTCGCCGGACTCGAGGATATACCCCCTGTCGGCGATCTCCAGCGCTCGGGCTGCGTTCTGCTCCACCAGCAGCACGGTCATGCCCTCGCCCCTGATCCTCTGGATCGTGCCCATAAGAGCATCCACCAGTATGGGCGCGAGCCCTAGAGACGGCTCGTCCAGCAGCAGAATCCTGGGCCTGCTCATCAGCGCTCGTGAGATCGCGAGCATCTGCTGCTCCCCTCCTGAGAGGGTGCCTGCGATCTGTCTGAGCCTCTGCTTCAGCACCGGGAAGAGGTCGAAGCACCTCTCCATGTCGCCCTCGACCCCGTCGTCGCTCCTGCGGTAGGCGCCCATTACCAGGTTCTCATCCACTGTGAGCTCCGAGAAGAGCCTTCTTCGCTCCGGAACTAGGGCCAGGCCGCGAGCCACGACCTCGTGAGGCTTGGAGGGCAGCTTCTCCCCGAACAGTTTCACGCCGCCCCCGGAGAGCTCCTTGACCCCGGATAGAGCCCACATTATCGTGGACTTGCCCGCGCCGTTCGACCCCACGATGGAGACTATCTCTCCCTCAC
>JAAYLU010000073.1 GCA_012521675.1 Synergistaceae bacterium
GAAGCAGCCCGTGCAGGGGTGGACCACCCTCTCCCTGAGGATCACCGTCTCTACCTCGTGGTCCGCCGCGGCCGCGGCGGACCACGAGGTAGAGACGGTGATCCTCAGGGAGAGGGTGGTCCACCCCTGCACGGGCTGCTTCTCCTGCTGGCTGAGGACCCCGGGCCTGTGCATTTACGACGACGACCACGCGGAGATACTGCGCTCATTCCTGAACTCGAACGTAGTTCTGTTCGCCTCCCCCTTGGTAGCCGGCTTCTATACCTCACTGCTGAAGACGACGATCGACCGGCTCATCCCGCTGGTGCTCCCCTACATCGAGTACGCCAAGGGCGAGTGCCGTCACCCGTTCCGCTACGGACGCCCGTCGCCCTCGTTCGGATTTCTGTACGACCCCGAGGAGGACACGGACCAGGAGGACGTGGGGATAGTGTCGGGATCGTTTGAGCGCTCCGCGAGGAACATGAACACCAGGCTGCTCTTCACCCGTCCGCTCAGCGACGATCCGCAGGAGGTATGCCATGCTTTTGAACGTGTTTAACTGCTCGCCGCGCGGCGTTGGGAGCAATACAAAGGTCCTGACGGACGCCTTCTCCGAGGGCTTTCTACAGGCGCGTCACTCGTCCGGCGAGGTGAACGAGGTGCGCGAGTTCCTCGTGACGGACCCGGAGGACTGTGCTCTCGGGTTGGAGGCGTTTCCCATGCCCTCGTCGGCCCTGATCGCCTTTCCGCTGTACGTGGACGCGATGCCGGCGATCGCGAAGGCCTTTATCGAGGACATATACTCCTACAGGGGGCGTTGCGGATCCACCAGGATGCTCTTTTTGGTCCAGTCGGGCTTCCCGGAGGAGACTCACACCAGGGTCATGAAAGATTACCTCGAGAAGTTGGCGAAGCGCATGGGCGCCCCCTGCGACGGAGTCATCCGCATGGGTGGAGGGGAGGCCATAAGATATAAGAGGCGCGGATCGAAGCCGGGAAAGGTCTGGCAGCGCTACCAGGAGCTCGGCAGGATCTACGGCGAGAAGGGCCTGCTCGACGAGGGAATTTTGAAGAGTTTGGCGGGGGTGAGGCGAGTGCCTCTTCTCGCGAGGTTGTTTGCCCCCCGCTTCGTTAACAAGTTCCTGTGGGACAGGGAGCTGAAGCGCAACGGGGCGTACGAAAATCGCTTCGACAGGCCGCTGGAGGATGTGGCCCAAGGGCCCCGGCTGGAGGGGGGCTCCCGTCCAGCCGGGTAAAAGGGCCGATTCTTGCTACTGGTTTTTGAAGTCCTCCCTGACGGGGCAGAAGATGTCCACCGCCACGCAGTCCTCGTGGGCGAAGCCCCTGTGGGTCTCCCCGCCGGGAAAGACCACTCCCTGACCCGGGGAGAGGGTCACGCTGCTCCCTCCTGCGTGAAGCTCCAGCTTTCCCGAGAGCAACAGGGTGATCTGCTCGTGCGGGTGGGAGTGCTCCTCCAGCTCGGTGCCCGCGGCAATCTCCCAGTGCGCCAGGGTTGCTCGCTCCGAGTGGACGAACTTGCCGACGAAGCCGGGCCTTCCGGTGAAGGGCTCGATGGTTCCCATGTCGAATGGTCTCATTGCACACACATCTCCTCTTCGTTCTCCTCCGGGCGGCGAGGATCCATTGACACTTCCCCGGGCCGAAGGTATAAGATATTATACCTGTTGGATGATAGTATAGAAAGACGGCTTAGGGAAGAGTGCCTCAGTTCGCGTCGGGGCGCGCGGTGATCGGTAGTGAGAGTGACGAACCCGCATCGTCTCCAGTGATGGAGGGTGCGGGCTTTTTATGCATACGGGAGTGATCGTGATGGTAAAGGGCATTCTTCAAGCTTACGGCAAGTACCTGCCGCTGACGGAGGGCACGCCGACACTCTCCCTCTGCGAGGGGGGGACTCCGCTCGTCTCGGTGCGCAACCTGGGCGAGGAGCTGTCGGTGGAGCTGTTCGCCAAGTACGAGGGGCTGAACCCGACCGGCTCCTTCAAGGACCGCGGGATGGTTCTGGCTGTGGCGAAGGCGGTCGAGGAGGGGGCGAAGGCCGTGATATGCGCCTCCACCGGGAACACCTCCGCGTCGGCGGCAGCCTACGCGGCCGCGGCGGGGATTCCATGCTTCGTGCTGCTTCCCGCGGGTGCCGTTGCGCTGGGCAAGCTCGCCCAGGCGATGATCTACGGCGCGAGGGTCCTGGCTGTACGGGGAAACTTCGACAGGGCCCTGGAGATGGCCCGCGAGGGTGCCGAACGAGCCGGGTACGCAATAGTGAACTCGGTCAACCCCTACAGGCTGATGGGGCAGAGGAGCGCCGCGTGGGAGATATGCGACGAGCTGGGCGAGCCGCCGGACCGGCTGGTACTGCCGGTCGGCAACGCGGGCAACATCAGCGCTTACTGCGCGGGCTTCGAGTTCTACAGGGAGCTGGGCCTGATTGAAAGACTCCCCAAGCTCGTCGGTGTGCAGGCGGAGGGTGCAGCGCCCCTGGTGACCGGTCGGGAGTTCGACGAACCGGAGACAGTGGCCACGGCGATCCGTATTGGCAGACCGGTCGGCGCGGAGACGGCGCGAAGGGCCGTGGAGGTCACGCAGGGGCGATTCATGGCCGTCTCGGACGACGAGATACTGGACGCCCAGAGGCTGCTGGCCTCGTCGGACGGGCTATTTGCCGAGCCTGCGTCGTGCGCCCCCCTTGCGGGGCTTCTTAAGCTCAAGAGGGGCGGGGAGCTGCCGCCCGGGCTGAGGGTCGTCATGGTTCTGACGGGGAACGGCCTGAAGGACCCGGACTCCGCCAGGTCGCGCGCCAACCCCCCGCAGGAGATTGACGGGACCTTCGATGCCCTCGCGGAGGCGATAGGCCTGTGATACTGCTTCGCGTCAAGGTCCCTTCGTCAAGCGCCAACCTGGGATCGGGCTTCGACACGGTCGGTCTGGCCCTGACCCTGTACAACTACTTCGACGTGCTGGAGGTGCTGCCCGAGGGGCGGTACGAGGTAGACGTCGTCGGAGAGGGAGCGAACATAGCCGGCGACGGCGTGAAGAACAGGGTCGTGGAGAGCTACGAGAGGGCCTGCAGGGAGTGGGGTTTGGCCCCTCCGGGCCTGAGGCTGCGGACGATGAACGCCATCCCCTTCAAGCGCGGCCTGGGTAGCTCTTCGACCGCCGTAGTCGGCGGGGTGGCGATAGCGAACGAGCTGCGCGAGAGGCCCCTGCGCAGGGAGGAGCTCCTGCCGCTGATGGTCTCGATGGAGGGTCACCCGGACAACGTCGTCCCCTGCTGCCTGGGCGGGATGGTCGTCAGCTGCTGGGACGGGTCTGAGCTGAGGTTCGTCAAGCTCCCCCCCATGCCCTCCGATATGCTGGCGGTGGTGGCTGTTCCCGCCGTCGAGCTTGGCACGGACGAGGCGCGCCGCGCCCTTCCCCGGCATGTCCCGATGAAGGACGCGGTGTATAATGTGAGCCGGTCGGCGCTTCTGGCGGCCTCCTGGGCTACGGGAGACTGGGATAACCTTGGCTGGGCCATGGACGACAAGCTGCACCAGCCCTTCAGGGCCAGGCTCTTCCCCGGCGGCGAGGCGATCCTCGACGAGGTTCGCGGCATTCCTCAGTGCGCCGGGGTGGCGATCAGCGGCTCCGGACCGAGCATGCTTGCGTTCGCGCGGACCGAGCCTCACAGGGTGGCGGAGCTGATGTGCTCGGTGTTCTCCCGGTTCGGTGTCAGATCGCGCTTCTTCGTGCTGGCGTCGGACGCAGCCGGCTACACAGTGAGCAGGAACGTCGGCTGCTCTCAGATATTCCGTCCGTTGAGGAGGAGGGATGATCTCTCTATGGCTTATGGACTCGATAGCTCCGGGCGTCGCATGGTCGACCGGGTGGTGTCCGACCGTGACGTGGCGAAGATTGCGGTGCTGGGCGTGCCTGATGTCCCTGGCGTGGCCGCTCGGCTCTTCTCCGACCTGGCCTCGGCCGGGGTCGGGGCGGAGATGATAGTGCAGAGCGTCATGAGGGGGCAGATGAACGACATCGCCTTCATAGTGAAGCGGAGCCTGCTCGGCGAGGCCATGACGATATGCAGGGCCTACGCGGACGACATGGGTGCCCAGGGTGTGACCTTCGACACGGAGGTGGCGAAGGTCGCGCTGACGGGAGAGAACCTGGCGGGCTGCCCGGAGATCCCGTCGCAGATGTTCTCGGTGCTCGCCGGCGGCCGGATAAACATCGACATGATCGCCGCGGCCTCGACCGTGATAGCCTGCATCGTGACCTCGGGCGACCTCGAGGAGGCTATAGAGGCCCTGTCGCGGGAATTTCTGCGCTGAGCCGACGGAGGCTCTTCGCAGCTACTTACTGGAGGGATCCCCATGAGACTTTTCCGTCTGCCCGGAGCGTTTTTTATCCTCGTCATCTGCCTCGGCGCTTCGTTTGCCCAGGAGGTGAAGATGACCGCGGACTCGATGGAGTACGACTCGGCCAGCGGGTACTTCACCGCCTCCGGAGGCGTGACCATCGCGAGGGAGGGGCTGACCGCCACGGCCGCCAAGGCCGAGGGGAATATGAACGAGGGCAGGGTGGATCTGATAGGCGACGTTCGCATCTCCGGGGAGTGGGAAGGGGAGAGCATCGACGTAAAGGGACAGGTGTTCACCGGCTACCTGGTCGCGCCGACTGGCTTCACCCTCAAGGGAACCGTCTCCGGCGAATGGGGGAACAGGAGCATCGAGGCGCAGGAGCTGGAGGTCCGAGGGGACAAGTTCTCCGTTACGGGGCTGGCCCGCTACACCGACTCGTCCGAGGGGTACTCATTCTCATGCCGAGACGCCGAGGGTCTTCTTAAGGACGGGTCGATAACGGAGTTCACCGGCAAGGGGGCCTTCCGACTTCTCTCTTCGCCCGGGATGGGCGCGCTCACGGAGATCCGGGGCGACAGGGCGATCTACTCGAAGGCCAGGGGGACAATAGTCGTGCACGGCAACGTGACGGCGGTCCAGGACGGGCGCTCGCTGGCGTCGGACTCGCTGGTCTTCTTCACGGGCAAGGGAAGGATAGAGGCGACCGGCAGCCCTCGGCTCGTCTTCAAGATAGGCGAGGGGAAATGAAGGGGGAACTCTCCGCGCGCGGTCTCTGCAAATCTTACAAGGGCAGGACGGTCGTCTCGTCCGCCGATCTCGACGTCAAGATGGGCGAGGTCGTCGGCCTCCTGGGGCCGAACGGCGCGGGAAAGACCACCTCCTTCTACATGATCGTCGGCCTGGTGAAGCCGGACGCGGGGGTCGTAAGCATCGGATCGCGCGATCTTACGGACCTGCCCGTCTACCGGAGAGCCAGGCTGGGCGTCGGCTATCTGCCGCAGGAGGCCTCCGTCTTTCGCAGCCTGACCGTGAGGGAGAACATAGAGCTTGTGCTACAGGAGAACCCGCCGCCCGGCGAGACCCCGGCGACCGTGGCCGATCGTCTCATAGAGGACTTCGGGCTGCAGAGGATAGCGAACGTCCGGGGCTACTCCCTCAGCGGAGGGGAGAGGCGAAGGGTGGAGATAGCCAGGAGCCTCGCAATCCTGCCGGACTTCCTGCTGCTGGACGAGCCGTTCAGCGGCATCGACCCGATAGCGGTCTACGACATACAGCAGATAATCCTCGGGCTCCGGGGCAAGGGATACGGCATACTCCTGACCGACCACAACGTGCGCGACACACTGGCGATAACCGACAAGGCCTACCTGATCCACCAGGGCAAAATAGTGGTCAAGGGTCCCCCCGACGAGGTTGCCGAGAGCGAGGTGGCGCGCAGGTTTTACCTGGGGGATCAGTTCTCCTGGTAGGGCTCGATCTCGCCCCACCGCCCCTCCCTCAGCAGGCGGGCGAGCAGGTCGACGGAGCGGGAGGCGGCTTGGGACAGCCCCTCGCCGAGGCCGCGCTCCGCGGGCTGGATTCCTATGACAACCAGGTCGATATCGCCGATCAGAGGCGCCAGTATCATCGACAGGGGGACGCCGTGAGAGTTGAACAGGGAATCGGGAAGGTCCTCCGCGGCCAGCCTTCGGATCGCGCCTGCCTGCAGCCCCATGTCGGAGGCGTCGACTACGATGAGCAGTGGTTTTTCGTCGCCCTCGCTCAGCCTCAGCAGGGGCGCGGCGTAGTTCTCCGGCGTGACGCCGCAGTCCACCGCGTCGATGCCCTCCGCGGGCGACTCCGACAGAAGGCGATAGAGCGCCGGCCCGACGCCGTCGTCCCGGAGCAGCGGATTCCCGACGCACCAGAGAACGGTTTTTCGCATAAGTCGAAGCTCTCCTTTCACGGGGAGGACGAATCAAGGGGGCCTGTCACTTGACCGGATCCACACAGACAATGGTGCGCCACGCCCTGACAATGATGCTGGGAACACTTGCCAGCAGGGTGCTCGGCCTAGTGCGCGAGATAGTCACGGCCGCGTGGTTCGGCGCGTCCGGCGCGCTGGATGCCTTCAACGTCTCCTTCACCCTCGCCAACCTGGCCCGGCAGCTGCTGGCCGAGGGGGCTCTGTCGGCGTCGTTCGTCCCGGTATTCTCACGTACTTTGGCCTCCAAGGGCAGGGAGAGCGCTGCCCGGCTTGCAAGGCAGGCCCTCTCCGTGCTGCTGGCGGTCACAATCGTCGCGGTGGTCGCCGGAGTGATACTCTCACCCCTCTTGGTGAAGATTATGGCCCCCGGCTTCGATCCTGTCAAAGCCGAGCTGGCGGTCTCAATGACTAGGTGGATGTTCCCCTTCCTGCTCTTCGTCTCCCTCGCGGCCCTGGCCATGGGAGTGCTGAACAGCATGGGCTCCTTCATGATCCCGGCTCTCGCGCCCGCGCTGAGCAACCTGGTGTATATCGTCATAGTCGCGTTCGCCCCGATTTTCTACGGCGTGTGGGGCCTGGTGGTCGCGGTGCTCGCCGGAGGGGCGTGCCAGTTCGTACTCCAGTGGTTCTGGTCGGCCCGGAAGGGCGTGGTGCTGACACCTATGCGCCCCGACCTGGACGACCCCGACCTGGGGCGGATGCTCGCCCTCTTCCTGCCGTACGCGGCGGGGCTGTCTCTTAACCAGGTCAACCCGGTGATAAGCAGGATGCTCGCCTCCTTCCTGGAGGAGGGATCGATATCCGTGCTCAACTACGCCAACAGGGTCATTCAGCTTCCCCTCGGGATATTCGTCATAGCCATATCCCAGGCGGTTCTCCCGCAACTCTCCAAGTGCCCGACCGACGATCCGTCGGAGTTCCGCGGCATCATGCGCGACTCGCTGCGCTTCACCCTGTTCGTGGTCTTCCCCGCCACTCTGGGGCTTGTGATGGCTTCAAGCGAGATAGTCCACCTGCTCTTCGTCAGAGGGGCCTTCGGAGAATGGGCATGGAGAGGGACGGCGCACTCGCTGTCCATGTACTCGCTGGGCCTGCCGGGAATGGCCCTGTCCACCGTGGCGATGCGCGGGCTGTACGCTAGGAGCATGCCTCGCGCTGCGATGATCGTGACTCTGACCAGCGTCGCCGGAACCCTCGCCTTCTCCCTGGCCCTGATGAGGCCCATGTCCTTCGGCGGGCTGGCCCTCGCTACGTCCCTGGCCTTCACCCTGTCGGGATGGGCGGGAATACGAATGCTTTCGTCGGCCACCGGGGGGTCGTTCGGGGTCTTCTCCCTGTCATGGTCGGGGAGGATGCTCCTGTCCCTCTCAGTTACCGCCGTCCTGGTGCTCCTATGGAGACGTGTCTTCCCGTACTCCCCGGCGTTCGCGGGAGGCGCCAGGGCAGCCTGGGTAGGGGGGCTGTTCTGTTTCGCGGCTTTGGGGTACTCTGTTGCGACGGTGGCGCTGCGCTTCCAAGAGTGGCGCTGGCTCTTCGCCGCCGCCGGGGTGAAAAGAGACGGGCGGGATCGATGAAAAATGTGGAGGTGTAAGTCATGCACATGCGCAGAGTAGCTGTATTCATACTGGTCGCCGCTCTTTTCGCGGCCTCCGCGTCGTTCGCCGGGGAGTTCGAGTCCCTGTTGGAGAGCAGGAGCGCGGCCTTCTGGTACGAGGGAGAGGCGCTCGGAGACCTGATAATAGGCGCAAGGGCACAGTTCACATTTATCTACGTGGACGGACCCCTCTCCCGTGCCATCGTGAAGGATCAGGACGCGCCAGACTGGCTGAGGGAGAACGTCTACTTCTTTGGGGGCAAGGAGACGAAGAAGAAGGGGCTGTTCGTTATCCGCTTTCACACGAGGAAGAGCCTCGACCTGGACCTGTCGATGATAGTGATAGGCGACCACCGAGTGACGCAGAAGGACGTGCTGACGAACCCGGCATATACCCCGCTCGGGGCCCTGCCCCCCGGCTTCACCGGCGACTTCGCGGTGGCTGTGCCGCTCGAGTCCGTGAAGGGCGCCTCCAGAAGGGTGTCCGTGGGCGAATACGGCGCGGACTTGGAGTTCGCGATCAAATGAACTCGGCCGAGTCGTTCCTGACCCTCGGCATGGAGAGCAGCTGCGATGACACTGCTGTCGCCGTGCTGCGCGGCCCGCGCAAGGTTGAATCGGAGCTGCTCTCCAGCCAGATAGACGACCACGCCCCGTTCGGAGGAGTGGTGCCGGAGTTCGCCGCCCGCAGGCACCTCGAGGCCTTCCTTCCACTCACGAAGGAGGCGCTTCGACGCGCCGGGGTGAGCAATCCTCGAGAGGAGATCGGCCTGGTGGCCGTGACTTCCGGCCCGGGACTCATGGGGTCGCTGCTGGTCGGGGTCATGGCCGCGAAGGCGCTGGCCTTGGCGTGGGATATACCCCTTATAGGCGTCAACCACCTGGAGGGGCATATCTTCGCAAACGTCGTGTCGTATCCCGATCTCGCCCCTCCTTTTCTGTGCATGATAGTCTCGGGCGGGCACACTGAGATCGTCCTGGCGAAGGGCTTCGGCGAGTACCTCATGCTGGGGGGCACCCGCGACGACGCGGCGGGCGAGGCCTACGACAAGGTCGCCAAGGCGCTGGGCCTTCCATACCCGGGCGGCCCGGTAGTCGACAGGCTCGCATCCGGGGGAGACCCCCGCTCATTCGACTTCCCCGTCCCTCTGAAGGGAAGCTCCGAGATAGAGTTCAGCTTTAGCGGGCTGAAGACGGCCGCGATAACCCGTATTAAAAAGATGGAGAAAGCAGGGGTTGAAGTGCCGGTCGAGGACTTCTGCGCGTCGTTCCAGCGTGCCGTCACGGAGGCCCTGATGAACAAGCTGCGCCTGGCCTCGCGCCGTACGGGGATACGGACCGTCTCCATCTCCGGGGGAGTGGCGGCGAACAGCGCCCTGAGGGCCGCCCTGCGGAACGAGAGGAGATGGAGGGTATGCATTCCTCCCAGGGACAGATGCACCGACAACGCCGTTATGATAGCCGCGGCCGGGTACGCCGCCTTCCTCAGGGGTGAGAGATCCAGTCTCGACCTCGCGCCGGATCCGTCGTGGGAGATATGGAAGAAGTAGCGGTTTAACGAAAACTTTAGTAAACGGAAGGAATATCGTCCTTTCACCCATAATATGCCAGATATTCGGGACTATCCCTCCTTAATCACTCTTGAGAAACAGGGCTCACATCTTTATTATTTACTACGGTCAATTTAGCACTCGACGGTAGTGAGTGCTAGCATTTCGTAAAACAATCTTTAGGAGGGGTATGCAAATGAACCTGAGACCGCTTGGAGACAGACTTGTTGTCAAGGTACTGCATAACGAGGAGAAGACCAAGGGCGGGATAGTCCTTCCGGACACCGCAAAGGAGAAGCCGACCGAGGGAGAGGTCATGGCCGTCGGCACGGGCAAGGTGCTTGAGAACGGGCAGAAACTTCCGCTTGAGGTCAAGGTCGGCGATCGCATCATCTTCAGTAAGTACGCCGGCACCGAGGTCAAGCTGGACGGCGAGGAGTACGTCATCTTCAGCGAGCGCGACGTCCTGGCCATCATAGACAAGTAGAAGCCCGAATATCTAGGAGGTAAAAGACAATGGCAAAGATTCTTATTTTCGGAGAAGAAGCCCGCCGCGCGATGCTCCGCGGTATCGATACAGTCGCCGACACGGTCAGCGTCACCCTCGGCCCCAAGGGCCGCAACGTGGTGCTGGAGAAGAAGTTCGGCTCCCCCACCATCACCAACGATGGCGTTAACATCGCCAAGGAGATCGACCTCGAGGACGTGTACGAGAACACCGGCGCTCAGCTCCTCAAGGAAGTGGCGTCCAAGACCAACGATATAGCGGGCGACGGCACCACCACGGCGACCGTCTTCGCTCGCGCCATCATCGCCGAGGGCATGAAGAACGTGGCCGCCGGCGCTAACGGAATGCTGATGCGCTCCGGCATCGAGAGGGCGATCGACCTGGTCGTCGACGAGCTCAGGAAGAAGGCCATCCCTGTCAAGGACCGCGACAAGATCGCCCAGGTCGCGGCCATCTCAGCCAACGACAGGGCTGTCGGACAGCTCATCGCAGAGGCGATGGACAAGGTCGGCGAGGACGGGGTCATCACCGTCGAGGACAGCCAGACCGTCGGCACTACCCTCGAGATGGTCGAGGGGCTTCAGTTCGACAAGGGCTACATCAGCCCCTACATGGTCACCGATCCCGAGAGGATGGAGGTTGCGCTCGACGACGCCTACATACTCATCCACGACGGCAAGATCAGCAACATCAAGGACCTGCTTCCCACCCTTGAGAAGGTCGTCCAGACCGGCAAGCCTCTGCTCATCATCGCGGAGGACGTCGAGGGAGAGGCGCTGGCGACGCTGGTAGTCAACAAGCTGCGCGGCGTGATGCAGGTGGCCGCGGTAAAGGCCCCCGGATTCGGCGACCGTCGCAAGGCCATGCTGCAGGACATCGCCATCGTCACCGGCGGCCAGGTGGTCAGCGAGGAGATAGGCATCAAGCTCGAGAGCGCCGAGATCTCCATGCTCGGCAAGGCCAAGAAGGTCCGCATAACCAAGGAGGAGACCACCATAGTCGAGGGAGCGGGCGACTCCGACGAGATCCGCAAGCGCTCCGCCCAGATAAAGAAGGAGATCGAGGACTCCACCTCCGAGTACGACAAGGAGAAGCTGCAGGAGCGCCTTGCGAAGCTGGTCGGCGGCGTGGCCGTGATCCAGGTGGGTTCGGCGACCGAGACGGAGCAGAAGGAGCTCAAGCACCGCATAGAGGACGCGCTCAACGCGACCCGCGCTGCGGTGGAGGAGGGGATAGTGGCGGGCGGCGGGGTGGCCCCGATCAACTGCGTGGAGGCCCTTGAGAAGTTCGTCAACACCCTGCAGAGCGACGAGCGCACCGGTGCCGTGACAGTGCTCAAGGCCCTGACGTCCCCCCTGCACCTCATCGCGCATAACGCAGGCTACCAGGGCGACGTCGTGGTGGAGAAGGTCAGGAGCCTGACCGTTGGATACGGGCTGAACGCAGTCACCGGAGAGTACGTGGACATGATCGACGCCGGGATCATCGACCCGGTGAAGGTCACCCGCAGCGCACTGCAGAACGCGGGCTCGATCGCAGCTATGGTCCTGACCACCGAGGCGATAGTCGCCGACAAGCCCGAGAAGAAGGATCCCGGGATGCCCGGCGGCATGGGCGGAATGGGCGGCATGGGGGACATGTACTAGGCCCCGGCCCGAGTCAGCACGTAACGAGACAGATAAGAAAGGCCCGCGGAGGCAAGCTCCGGGGGCCTTTTTTTCGGGCGGCGAACATGCTACAATAGTCAAAGAATCGTACGGGCGGCCCCGGCTGCCAGGGGCGAAAAATGTTTCTGTTGAGTGGCATCCGGAGGTGCGGTGTGTCGCAGAACATTGTCGAGCTTGAGCGGGTGAGCAAGTCGTTCGCCGGGATAAGGGCGCTGGACGGAGTGTCGCTGACACTCGGAAGGGGCGAGGTCCTCGCGCTGCTTGGCGAGAACGGCGCCGGAAAGTCCACGCTGATGAAGATCCTGGGTGGCATATACACGAGGGACGCCGGCACGATCCGCGTGTTCGGCACCGAGATCGACGTGATGACTCCCAGGAGGGCAAAGGAGCTCGGGATCGCGATAATCCACCAGGAGCTCAACATGTGCTCGCACCTCACGGTCGCGGAGAACATCTTCCTCGGAAGGGAGCTGACCCGCTCCGGTCTGCTCCACGACCGCCCGATGCGCGAGCAGGCAGGTGAGATCCTCTCCCGCCTGAACATAGACATACATCCGGATACAGTAGTAGGGACCCTCCCGATATCGAAGCAGCAGATGGTGGAGATAGCCAAGGCTCTCTCCACCGACGCGAAGATACTGATCATGGACGAGCCCACGTCCGCCCTGACCTCCAAGGAAATCTCCGATCTCTTTCATATAATCCGCTCCCTGCGCGACCAGGGGCGCGGGATAATCTACATCTCCCACCGACTGGAGGAGCTGGCGCACATAGTGGACCGGGTGCTCATTCTACGCGACGGAAGGTACATAACGGAGAGCAGGTTCGAGGACACCACCATGGCCGAGATTATCGCCAACATGGTCGGTCGCGAGATAAAGGAGAAGTTCCCGAGGATAGAGTCATCCCCGGGCAGGACCATACTTAGCGTCAGGGGGCTGAACGCCGGCAGGCAGGTCCGCGACGTCAGCTTCGACCTGCGCGAGGGTGAGATAGTCGGGGTGGCCGGGCTGATGGGCGCCGGCAGGACGGAGATGACTAGGGCCCTGTTCGGCGCGGACCCGAAGGATAGCGGGGAGGTAACGCTGGAAGGCGAGCCCGTCCGGATAGAGAGGCCCATGGACGCGATAGAGGCCGGGCTGGTGCTGGTGCCGGAGGACAGGAAGAACGACGGCCTGTGCACCAAGCTCAGCATAAGGGAGAACGTCGCCCTGCCGAACCTTGACATGCTGAAGGGGCCACTCTCGACGGTGGACCGGCGGCGCGAAGGGGAAATGGTCAAGCGAGCGGTGGACGACCTTTCAATAAGGCTGTCCGATCCGGATCAGAGCGCGGAGAGCCTGTCCGGGGGCAACCAGCAGAAGGTGGTGGTGGGCAAGTGGCTCGCCCGCAGCTTCCGGGTAGCCCTGTTCGACGAGCCCACAAGGGGGATAGACGTCGCGGCCAAGGCGGAGATCTACCACCTGATGAACGACCTGAAACGGAAGGGGCTGGGCGTTCTGTTCATCTCGTCCGAGATGCCGGAGATACTCGGCATAGCGGACAGGATATTAGTTATGTGCGACGGCAGGATCACCGGGGAGATGCCGGCGGAGGAGGCCACGCAGGAGAAGATCCTGGAGCTGGCTACGAGCTTCGAGGACAAGTTCGGCGCGGCCGCCGGGGACTGATCATTCATCGCGGGGAGAGATTGAATTGAGAACGAACGAGACGGGCGGCCTTTCCCGGGCGCTCCACGCGCTGACGGCCAGGGGGATGGGGCAGGTGCTGACTGCGGCCGTAGGCCTGGCGGTCATGTGCGCGGTCTTCGGGTTCCTGAACCCGGTCTTCTTCTCCGGCAGGAACGTCGGCAACCTGCTGAGGCAGATAGCGCCCATCCTTCTGATAGGAATAGGGCAGTCCTACGTGCTGATCACCGGCAACATCGACCTATCGATAGGTTCCGTCACGGGGATGAGCTGCATGCTGTCGGCGACCCTTATGACCAAGGGGATGAACCCCTGGGTCTCGGCGGCGGTCACGGTCTTCTGCTGCCTCCTGGTGGGGGTGCTCAACGGTGGGCTGGTGGCGAAGTTCAACCTGCCTCCCTTCATCGCCACACTCGGCACGATGACGATAGCGCGCGGCATCGCACAGATAGTGAACAATAACTACAACACAGACTCGATAGGGCAGGCGGCGGAGGGCTTCCGCAACTTCTTCTACTACGGCAGGCTGGGAGGGGTGTTCAACACCATCTGGATAGCCGCAGCCCTCTGGTTCGCCTTCAACTTCTTGCTTTCGCGGACGAGGCTCGGCCGACACATCTACGCCACCGGCAGCAACAAGGAGGCCGCTCGGCTGTCGGGGGTCGACGTGTTCCGCACCACCACGGCGGCCTACATGGTCAGCTCCTTCTGCTCGTGCGTGGTCGGGCTGATCGTGTGCGCCACCAGCGGCATGGGGACGATGGACGCCGGCAACATGTACGAGCTGTACGCGGTGGCGGCGTCCGTCATAGGAGGGGTCAGCACCCTGGGAGGACAGGGGCTGCTGCTCGGAACCGTCATGGGAGCTTCGATCTGGGGAGTGCTCCAGAACGGGCTCCAGTTCGCCGGGGCCCCGGTGGCGATACGCAACATAGTGATAGGAGCGATAGTGGTGGTATCCGTCCTGCTCGACGTGATAGTCAGGAGCGGAAGGCGCCGCAGAAAGAGGGACGCGGGAGAGGGGGCGAAGGCTTAGGGAAGTCCCCGGGAGAGGGCGCCTGGGTTTTGCGCGGCCCTCCGGTCGGGCGGGGGCCGGTCTTCAGCATCACGCATACCAAGGAGGGGTAAACATGAGAAAGTTCATAGCGCTGTTCATGGGCTGCCTGCTTCTCGCAGGGCTTTTCGCGGGAGCGGCGGCGGCCGAGAATCACAAGGTGTACCTGATCACGATGGACCAGATGGATCAGCACTGGGTCACGGTGAACGCCGGTGCCGAGAAGGCGGTGGCGGAGCTAGGCAACATAGACTTCAAGTGGCTCGCCCCGGACGTGAAGGACGACGCCAAGCAGATCGAGGCCGTCAACAACGCGGTCGCTGCGGGCGCCGAGGTTCTGCTGGTGGCGGCCAACGGCCCCACGGCGATCAGCTCGGCGCTCAAGGAGGCATCCGAGGCCGGCGTCAAGATCATCTACGTTGACTCACCCGCGGACTTCCCCGCGATCCAGACCCTGGCGACCGACAACGAGGCCGCCGGCAACACCGCGGGCAAGGAGATGCTCAAGGCGCTCGAGGCAGCGGGAGTGACCGAAGGAGACATAGGCATAGTCAACGTCAACGCTGCGACCGCCTCGACAGTCGCACGCGAGAAGGGCTTCCGCGCGGCCTTCGAGGGGACCGGGTTCAACATACTGGAGACCCAGTACTGCGACGGCGACGCAGCTCGCGCGAAGGACATAGCATCCAACTACATCACCCAGGGGTGCGTGGGAGTGTTCGGCGCCAACGAGGGCTCGACCGTCGGCACAGGCAACGCGATACAGGAGGCCGGCGGCGAGGTCATAGGAGTGGGCTTCGACAAGTCGAACATGATACTCGAACTCATCAGGAACGGGCACCTTGTCTGCACCATGGCGCAGAACCCGGACGTCATGGGCTACGAGGGCGTCAAGGCGGCCGCCAGGGCGCTTGCAGGCGAGCCCGCCGGGGCGGACTACGTGGACACCGGTGTCTCCGTCCTGACCAAGGACAACCTTTAAGTCGGGCCGACAGGCCTGTCCCTGGACAGACGACGGCTCTCGTCCGCTGGCGGGAGCCGTCTTTTAATCGGGGCCGCGGGAGGTGAGATGATGCACTTTGTCGGGGTCGACATAGGCGGGACGAAGTGTGCGGCGAGCCTTGGAGAGGCCTCCGGGGGCGAGCTGAGGGTGCTGCACAGGGCTGTCCCGCGACGGACGGCCGGGAGGGCGCCGAAGGAGATGCTGGGCGGCCTGCTGGAGGACGTGAGAGAGTGCCTGGCCCGACTGCCTGGCGGTGCTTCGGCCTCCGGCATAGGCATAAGCTGCGGAGGTCCGCTCGACAGTCGGAAGGGGCTGATACTCTCTCCGCCGAACCTGCCCGGGTGGGACAGGGTAGATGCGGTCGGGTGGTTCGGAAGGGGAACGGGACTTCCTGCCTGGCTGTGCAACGACGCGGACGCCGGAGCGCTCGCCGAGTGGCGGTACGGGGCGGGCAGGGGGTGCCGCGACATGGTCTTCATCACGTGCGGCACGGGCTTCGGCGCGGGGCTCATACTGAACGGCGGGCTCTACGAAGGGTCGAGCGGTGCGGCCGGGGAGATAGGGCACGTGCGCGCCGAGATGCACGGGCCGACAGGGTACGGAAAAATAGGCTCGTACGAGGGCTTCTGCAGCGGGGGCGGCATCGCGCAGATCGCCCGAACCCTGGCGCTGAGGGAGATCCAGACGGGAAGGCCCCCGTCCTTCTGTCGCACCCCGCATGAGCTCGAGGGGATCACGGCCGAGTCGGTCGCAGGAGCGGCATACGAAGGGGACAGAGTGGCGGTCGAGGTGTTCTCCCTGTCGGGGGAGGTCCTGGGCAGGGCTCTGGCGGTGTTGATCGACCTGTTCAACCCGGAGAGGATTGTGATAGGGGGCGTCTTCGCTCGCTGCCGCGACCTTCTCTGGCCCGCCGCGGAGAGGGCGATAAAACTGGAGGCTCTTCCGGGGTCGGCAGCGGCCTGCGAGGTCCTGCCGGCGGAGCTGTCGGAGTCGATAGGGGACATGGCTGCGCTGGCAGTGGCGGAGTACCGTTCGAGCAAGGGAGGCGGCGAGAGGTGAAAGAGCGCACCGAGAGGATGGCAAGGGAGCTTTTCGCCCCCGGGGGGGAGCTCGAATCCCTGCGCGACGACGTCTTGAGCGCGGCTGAGATCATCACCGGCGCTTTTAGGCGCGGTGGAAAGCTGCTCGTCTGCGGCAACGGCGGGAGTTGGGCCGACGGCGAGCACATAGTAGGCGAGCTGATGAAGGGCTTCATGCTCAAACGGCCTCTCCTCGGCGCGGACAGGTCGGAACTGTCGCGGCTGTGGGGGAGAGAGGGAGAGGAGATCGCAGACGAGCTCCAGGGGGCGCTGCCCGCAATATCGCTCGGGAGCTGCGGTGCGCTGCTCACGGCTTTCGCCAACGACGCCGACGGCAGGTACGTCTTCGCGCAGCAGGTGATAGGGTATGCCGTTCCGGGCGACGTCGTGATGGGTATTAGCACTTCAGGCGACGCGGAGAACGTGCGATTCGCCCTCATGGCAGCGAAAAGCCGGGGGGCGGCGGCTATCGCCCTCACGGGACGTACCGGCGGAAGGCTCGCTGAAGTCGCGGACTGTTGCGTGCGAGCTCCGGACGACAGGACCTTCAGGGTGCAGGAGCACCACGTCAGGATCTATCACTTTCTTTGCGCTTACGCCGAGTCGGAGCTATTCGACGAGTGAGCGGCCGGAGGAGGACATGAGCATGTTCAGACTGAAGCCTGTCTTCAAGGACTACCTGTGGGGAGGGGAGAGGCTGAAGGAGCTGTTCGGCAAGCGTACCGACGTATCGCCTCTCGCGGAGAGCTGGGAGCTGGCCGCACACCCTGACGGAGACTGCACCGTGGCCGACGGCCCGCTGGCGGGTGCTCCGTTGTCCGAATACCTGCGCCGATTCCCGGGGGCGCTGGGAAGTCGCGTTCCGGAAGGCGACGGACTTCCGGTGCTGATAAAGCTGATAGACGCTCGCGAGCCCCTGTCGGTGCAGGTGCACCCTTGCGACGAGTATGCGGCTCGGGTCGAGGGCGGGCGGGGCAAGACCGAGATGTGGTGCGTGCTGGACAGGACTCCCGGGGCCTTCCTCTACTGCGGCTTCCAGCGAGCGACAGAGCTGGACGAGGTCCGGGCCCGAATCGCGGACGGAACGCTCGACCAAGTTTTGCACAGGGTCTACGTGGAGCCGGGCGACGTCGTCTTCATACCCGCGGGAACGGTGCACGCCATCGGGGCCGGGATAGTGCTGGCCGAGATACAGCAGAGCTCCAACACCACCTACAGGATGTTTGACTACGGCAGGAGGGGCCCGGACGGCAAACAGCGCCCTCTGCACGTCGAAAGGGCCCTTGACGTGGCGACCCTCGGCCCGGCCGATATCGAGCCACCGGGGCGCGAAGGGCCTAGGACGCTGCCGGGTGGAACGATCGAGCGGTTGACCTCGTGCCCATTCTTCACGGTGGACCTGCTGGCCCTGGACGGTGTGGCTAGTCTTGCCTTGGAGGACGCCTCGTTCCTGTCAGTGCTGTGCCTTGAGGGTGGCGCGACACTGTTGCGCGGCGACGGGAGAATGGAGGTCGCGAAGGGTGACAGCCTCTTCATCCCGGCGGGGGAAGGGGAGCTGATCATGGACGGGGCGGGATCCCTGCTGCTGACAGGGGCGGGGCATGACCCGCGCGATCCGGAAGTGGAGCGAACAGGCTCTTTCTGATAAGATACGCATGAGGGCGAGGGCGTGCTTAACGGCCCGAGCCCTATTTTTTTTCAGGAGGAAAGGTCGCTTGAAGAGTGTCGTCATACTTGATTGCGGTTCCCGCTTCGCACAGCTCGTGGCAAGAAGGGTGAGGGAGCTGAAGGTCCACAGCGAGGTGCTGCCGTGGGATTCACCGATTGAAAGGATCATGGAGGCGTCGCCCTGCTCTGTGGTGATCTCGGGGGAGATGGGCGCGGAGGACGATGTCCCCACGGTCGCGTCGGAGGTCTTCGACCTCGGCGTACCGATTCTGGGTATCGGACCCGGGATGCACCTGGTAAACAGGCGCTTCGGAGGATCGTCCTCCGATAAGGGGGCTGAACGGGGAGGAGCGTCGGTCGTCCTAAAGGAGGGCTCCCCGCTCTTCGCAGGACTATCCGAGCCCTTCGACGCCCCGACGAGCGGCGGCCGGGTGGAAAAGCTAGCGCCGGGGTTCCGGGCCATTGCGCATAAGGCGGACGAGCCGGTTGCGATCGAGGACCGGGACAGGCGGGCATGGGGCGTGGCCTTCCATCCCGAGGCGGCGCGGGCGCAATTCGGGATGCAGATCCTGTCCAACTTCCTGTTCGGCATCGCCGGATGCGACGCCGACTGGGACCTCGGCGCCTGGATCGAGAGGAAGATTGACGAGATTCGCGGGGCCACAGGCTCGGACAGGGTCATCTGCGGCCTGTCGGGAGGCGTCGACTCGACTGTTGCGGCGGTGCTGACCTCGCGCGCGATCGGCGACAGGCTTAAGTGCATCTTCGTCGACCACGGCCTGCTTCGGCTGAACGAGGCCGCGAAGGTGCTTGATATGTACGGCGTGCTCGACCTCGACGTGCGGCACGTGGACGCTTCGGCGGAGTTCCTCGGGGCCCTCGCCGGTGTGACGGACCCGGAGCGCAAGCGAAAGATAATCGGTGAGAGGTTCGTCCGGGTCTTCGAGTCGGAGGCGGGGAAGATAGAGGGGGCGAGATGGCTGCTCCAGGGCACGATCTACCCGGACGTCATCGAGAGCGGCGGCAAGGGCAAGGGTTCGTCGTTGGTGAAGAGCCATCATAACGTTGGCGGCCTGCCGGAGGACATGAAGCTGCGCGTGCTGGAGCCGCTGCGCGACCTGTTCAAGGACGAGGTGCGAAC
>JAAYLU010000074.1 GCA_012521675.1 Synergistaceae bacterium
CGTTCGCCAACGTCGTCACCCGGTACTTCATCTTCTACGCGCTGGCCTTCACCGAGGAGGTCACCATCAACCTGTTCGTCTGGCTCGTGATGCTGGGGACCGCCATAGCCTTCAAGAAAGGGGCCAACCTCAGCATGACCTTCGTCTACGACAAGCTTCCCGCCAGGGGGAGGAAGCTCTGCTTCTTCTCGTCCACCGCCCTGTCCCTGGCCTTCTTCGCTCTGCTGGCCTACCTGGGGTACGTGCAGGTCTCCGACGAGATCGCCCTGTCCGTGACCTCTCCGTCGCTCGCCTTGCCGGTGTGGTGGTACACGATCTCTCTGCCCGTATTCTCGGCCCTGATATTCATCCGCATCCTTCAGGCGGCGATAGAGACAGTACGAAGCGACGGCTTCCAGGGGGGGTACTGACGTGGACGCCCTGCTTCACGAGCCTGCCTTCTGGACGATAGCTCTCTTCATCCTGCCGCTGCTGATAAAGGTCCCGATCGCGGTGGCGCTCGGGTCCGCGGCGATATTCGTCGTGTGGAACTGGGACCTTGGCTACCAGATGCTCTCCTACAGCTTCTACTCGGGGATAGCCAAATTTCCCCTGCTGGCGATACCCTTCTTCATCCTGGCCGGTGTCATCATGGAGAAGGTCGGGATAGCCGAGCGCATCATAGCCCTCATCAAGCAGCTCGTCGGCGACATGACCGGCGGGCTCGCGGTCGCCACGGTCATAGTGGCGGCCTTCTGGGGGGCCGTCAGCGGCTCCGGCCCGGCGACAGTCGCCGCCCTGGGGCTCATCCTCATCCCGGGCATGGCGGAGGCGGGCTACGACAAGGCCTTCGCCGCGGCGACCGTCTCTGTCTCGGCTGGGCTGGCGATAATAATCCCGCCCAGCATCTCGTTCATAGTCTACGGGGACATCATGCAGCAGTCGGTGGGAACCCTATTCGCCGCCGGGGTCCTCCCGGGCATAGTCGTGGCGGCCTTCCTCTGCATCTCGGTCTGGTTGGTCAGCAGGATCCACGGCTACAGGGGCGCCCCAAGGGGAAGCGCCTCCGAGGTGCTTCGCGCCTTCAGGGACGCCTTCTGGGGGCTCTTCACCCCCGTTATCATCCTCGGGGGCATATACGGCGGGGTGTTCACCCCGACCGAGGCGGCCGCCGTGGCAGTCTTCTACGGCCTGTTCGTCGGCGTGTTCATCTACCGCACCCTCACAATCCGCGTCCTGTACGACATACTGAGGGAGACGGTGGCTGCGACCTCCGTCGTGATGATCGTCGTCACCTGCGCCGGGCTCTACTCCTGGCTCGGGGCCACGGTGGGGCTGATAGACAAGATCGCGGTCCTGCTGCTCGGCATATCGGAGAACCCGGTGGTCATCCTGCTGATGATAAACATAATCCTGCTCTTCGCCGGGATGTTGCTCGACGCCATCTCCATAGCCTATGTCTTCCTGCCCATACTTGCGCCGGTGATCATGGCCTTCGGATGGGACCCGATCTGGTTCGGGGTCATGATGACGGTCAATATGGCGATAGGACAGGTGACCCCGCCCGTGGCGGTCAACCTGTACGTCGGCGCCAGGATAAGCGGCCTGACCATGGAGCAGATCTGCCGCCCGATCGGGCCGTTGCTCGTGGCCGCCCTGGCAGCCATGATCGTGATCACCGCCTTCCCGGAGATCTCGCTCTTCCTGCCTCGGATGATGGGCATGATGTAGCCCCGGCCGGAAGGCTTTCGCGATCCTTGATGAGGAGGGGAACCTTATGGCTTCACCAGTGATTATGCCCAAGCTAGGGCTGACAATGAACAGAGGAACCGTCTCCAGGTGGGGCGCGGGGGAGGGAGAGCCGGTCCGGAAGGGGGACCTCCTGATGGTGGTCGCCACGGACAAGCTCACCTTCGACGTGGAGGCGCCGGAGGACGGGGTCCTGCTGAAGATTCTCGTCCCGGAGGGAGGGGAGGCCCCGGTCGGCGCCGTGATCGCGTACATCGGCGCCGAGGGGGAGGTGCCGCCGGATGTCGCTGCCTCGCCCCTTCCGCCCTCGCATGAGCCGGTGCCCTCGCCCGCTCCCGCCCCCGTTGCCGTCGTGCCCGCCGGTGACTTCGTGCGGGCAACCCCCCTGGCCCGCAAAATCGCCCGCGAGAGGGGCCTGGACCTTGCTCGAATCGAGGGCACGGGCCCCGGTGGAAGACGCCTCCGCAGGGATGTCGAGGCCGCGGCTCGTGCGAAGGCAAGCCCCGTCGCGGCGAGGATGGCGGCGGACCTGGGGCTCGACCTGGCCTCCGTGAGAGCGGACGGGCGAGTCATGAAGCAGGACGTGATCCGTGCGGCGACCGAGCGGCTCCCCGCAGGCGACGTCGAGGTCCCCCTGACCCCTATGCGGAGGGTTATAGCGGAGAGGATGAGTTTGAGCAGCTCCACCATCCCGTCCGTCACCTACCACGTGGACGCCGACTTCACGGAACTGTCGGCCGCCAGGGAGAGTCTGCGGGAGGAGGCCGCCCGGTCAGGGGTAAAAATCTCCTTCAACCACCTGCTGATGAAGATCTGCGCCGTGGCACTGACCGAGTTCCCCATGGCGAACTCATCCTTCGGAGCGGACTCGATCACCATGCACGGGAACGTGAACATAGGTCTGGCCGTGTCGGTCGAGGGAGGGCTGCTGGTCCCCAACGTCAAATCCGCCCAGGACAAGGGGCTGCTCCAGATCGCCCTAGAGACGGAGGAGCTCGTGAGAGGGGCCAGGGAGGGAACCCTGCCGCTCGATTCGGTGCAGGGTGGAACCTTCACCCTCACCAATCTGGGCATGTTCGGCACGAGCGGTTTCACCCCTTTGATAAACCCGCCGGAGGCCTGCATCCTGGGGCTGAACGCCGTGGTCGACAGGCCGGTGGCCATAGGAGGCGAGGTAGTGGTGCGTCCGATGACGACCCTGTCCCTGTCGGCGGACCACAGGATCCTCGACGGAGCGGAGGCCGCGCTCTTCCTGGCGCGCATCAGGGAGCTGGTCGAGAACCCGTGGCTCCTGCTGCTGAAATGAGGCGGGCGGCATGAGCGCAAAGAGGGTTGCGGTGATAGGAGCCGGCCCCGGCGGATACGTCGCCGCCATACGGGCCGCGCAGCTTGGCGCGGACGTGACGGTGGTGGAGAGGGGAGCGGTCGGCGGAGTATGCCTGAACGTCGGTTGCATCCCGACCAAGGCGATGCTGCACGCGGCGGAGCTGTACGACCTGGCCCGGGAGGGCGCGGCCTTCGGGGTCGTCGCCAAGGGGGTCGCGCTGGACTGGGGGGCCCTAATGGAGCGGAAGAGGGCCGTGGTCGACCAGCTTGTTGCAGGTGTGCGAACCCTGCTGGACAGCAACCGCGTCAGGCTGATCGAGGGAGAGGCGTCGTTCGAGACGCCGAGAGAACTGTCGGTGCGCAGGGAAGACGGCAGCAGGGAGAGTGTGGCCGCCGATGCGGTGATAGTGGCGACCGGGTCCGCCCCGGTGATCCCGCCCCTGCCCGGCATCGACGTCGGGGGAGTGATCACCAGCACCGAGGCCCTGTCGCTGGAGTCGCCCCCCAAGTCAGTCGTGGTGCTGGGGGGCGGGGTCATAGGGCTCGAGTTCGCGTCCCTCTTCTCCTCCCTGGGCGCGAGCGTCTCCGTCGTCGAGATGCTACCTGAGATACTGCCGACGATGGACGAAGAGATCGCCGGGATACTGAGGGAAGCGCTGGCCAGGAGGGGAGTGGCCTTCCACCTGGGCTCGAGGGTTTCCGAGGTCGCCAGGAGCGGAGGAGACCTGATCGTGCGAGTGGAGACTCCGTCCGGCCCGACAGTCCTGAGAGCCGAGAAGCTGCTGGTCGCGGCGGGCAGGCGCCCTGTATCGGAGGGGCTCGGTCTCGAGCGGATCGGCGTCGCGACGGAGAGCGGAAGGATCAAGGTGGACTCGCGCATGAGGACCGGGGTCGAGGGGGTGTACGCCGTGGGCGACTGCGCCTCCCGCATAATGCTGGCCCACGTAGCCTCCCGCGAGGGGGAGGTGGCGGCGGAGAACATCATGGGTGCCTCCGTTGTCATGGACTACAAGACCGTGCCGAGCGTCGTCTACACGAGCCCGGAGGCGGCCTCCGCAGGCATGTCGGAGGAGGAGGCCCGTCGCTCCGGCCTTAGCGTGAGGGTCGGCCGATTCCCGATGTCCGCCAACGGCAGGAGCCTCATCGCGAACCAGGGCGACGGGATGGTGAAGTACGTGGTGGACGAGAGGTACGATGAGATAGTCGGCGTCCACATGGTGGGGCCGGGCGCGTCCGAGCTCGTCGCCCAGTCCAGCCTGGCACTGAGGCTCGAGTGCACGGTAGACGAGCTGATCACCACGATCCACGCCCATCCGACCGTGAGCGAGGCGATGCGCGAGGCAGCGGCAGCGACGAGGGGTACGGCGGTGAACCTGCCCGCTCGGGGGTGAAACTCGAGCGCGTGGCATGGTGACGAAGGACCCGTCATGTGATATCCTTCGCCTTATAGTTTTTTCATCGTTCAAGGCTTTCGGAGGGCAATACGGATGGACAGTTTATTCCTGGGGCCGATTTTAGGCTCGGTGATCGCGCTGTTGGTTGCGGTACCTGTAGCGCTCCGTCTTCACGCCAGGCGCACCGCCGAGATTTTGCGGAAGGAGGCCCTGGCGAGAGCGGAGCTCGGAGAGAACATCGTGAGGCTCAATCTGCTTCTGGAGAACAGCGCCGCCGCTACCTACATCTTCAAGGGCATGCGCTTTCTCGCCTTCAACCGCGCCACCGAGGAGCTGACCGGCTACTCGAGGGAAGAGCTGCTGGCCATGACCGAGCTTGAGCACTTCCACCCCGACTACCGCACCATCGCGAAGGAGAGGTCGCTCGTCAGGGCCAGGGGAGAGCCCGTACCCTCCTTCTACGAGATCAAGCTGCAGACAAAGGATGGAGAGACCAGGTGGGCCGACTTCACGGCGCGCGACGTCATATTCGACGGGCAGAGGTGCGTGGTCGGAAGCGCTCACGACGTGACCGAGCGCAACCGCATCAAGAGCGAGCTCGAGCTCAGTGAGGCCAGGTACAGGTTCCTGACCGAAAACATGAAGGACGTGGTATGGACCATCGACACCGAGACGATGCGCTTCGTCTACATGAGCCCGTCCGTCGAGAGGCTCCGAGGTTACACACCGGAAGAGGTCCTCGCGGCCCCGATAGACGACTCCCTTACCCCCGAAGACGCGCCCAGGATACGGGAGCTTACCAAGAGGGGCATCGAAAGGCTCAACAGTGAGGGAGCGCCCCCAGACGCCTCTTTTCTCACTTTGGAACTCCTCCAGCCTTGCAAGGATGGCACTCTGGTCTGGACCGAGACAGTGGTCTCCATACAGAGAAATCCCGTCAACGGCAGATTGGAGGTGCACGGGGTGACCCGCGACATCTCCGAGCGCAAGGAGGCCCAGGCCAAAATGGCCGAGCAGGCGCTGCTGGACCCTCTGACAGGCCTGTCGAACAGGAACCTGTTCTCCGACCATCTCGAACTGGCGATAGCGGCCTCCCGCCGGAACGGCACGCGGATAGCGCTGCTCTTCCTCGACCTTGATAGGTTCAAGCCGGTGAACGACACCTACGGGCACGCCTTCGGGGATCTGCTGCTCAAGCAGGTGGCGGACAGACTGTCCACCACCGTGAGGGGGATGGACACGGTCGCGCGCATTGGAGGGGACGAATTCCTCGTTTTGATGCCGGGCGAGGATGAAGAGGGGGCCTCTGCCGCCGCGGACAGGCTGGTGGAGGCCATTGGCAGGCCCTATTTCATCAAGGGGAGGGAGATAGAGATATCCTGCAGCATCGGGATCGCCTTCTTCCCCGAGGACGGTGCCGACGAGATAGAGCTGGTGAAGAACGCGGACGAGGCTATGTACAGGGCCAAGCAGGCGGGCGGCGCGAGCCGGCGCAAGTACAGGGGGTAGCCTGGCGGGGACTTGGCTCAGGACAGAAGGAAGTCCAAAAACTCCTCGATCCCCGCGCCGTTGAAGTGCAGCCCGGGAGGGAAGGCTTCCAGGGCGGCGCGCAACGAGTCCTCCCTGTAGAGCCGCCCCTCCAGCTCCCTCTCGAACAGGTCGCGGTTGTCGTGGCCGAAGTAGTCGCCGAAGAACCGCGCTTTCACTATAACGCCATCGGACACATCCAGCAGGGCCTCGACTCCGCCCCAGGGAAAGCGCCTCTCCTTGCGCTCCGTGAAGGACGGAGACTCCCCCCAGTTCCACTCCCATGAGCCGTACTTCGAGTCGCGAAGCCTCTCCGCCTCCGCGACCCGCCAGGGCTCGACCTCCATCGGCCTGGCGTCCGGCACGCAGCCTCGCAGGGCCTCCATGAACTCCTCCACGGTCAAGTGCCCGGGCATCAGTGACATCACATTGGCCACGCGGCTCCGGACCGAGGCAAACCCCTTGGAGGCGAACTTCCCCTCGTCCACCCTAAGTGCATCCTCAAGGGCGGACAGGTCCGCGTCGAACAGGATCGCCCCGTGGTGGAGCAGATGTCTCCCGTCCGAGTGCTGGGCGCTGCCCGAGATCTTTCTCCCGTTCACGCACAGGTCGTTGCGCCCGCCGATCTCCGCCCGGACCCCCAGTCGCTCCAGAACTCTCACCACCGGCAGGGCGAAGCGGGCGAAGTCGAACGCACCGTCGTCCACGAACGGCAGGATGAAGGAGTAGTTCACATTGCCCAGGTCGTGGTACACAGCTCCGCCCCCGGTCATCCTCCTGGCCACCCTGATCCCCCTCTCCCTGGCGAAAGGACGGTTGACCTCTCCGGCCGTGTTCTGAAAGCGACCCACTATCACGGACGGCTCGTTCCTCCAAAGCATGAAGACGCCTCCGTCGGGGGGAAAGCGGAACAGCCGCTCCTCCAGGGCGAGGTTGAATGCCGGGTCGTGCGATACGTTGTCGACGAAGTGCACTATCGCCTACCTCCACTTGCGGAATGTGCCCTTGCAAAAGGGAAGACTTGGGTCCATTATACAGGGGAGCCTGTATCGGGAGGTGCATCGGAATGCTCGATTCTCTGGAGATAGTAGTATTGATGGAGGACTCCGTTCCTATGGACGGGGAGCTGGTCGCGGAGCACGGCCTGTCGTTCCTCGTCAGGGGTACGAAGAACGGCCGCGGCGTGTGCGGCCTGCTGGACGTCGGGCAGACGCCCGACCTGCTCGCCAGAAACATGAGGGAGCTCGGCATATGCCCGGGCGAGATAGAGTTCGTCGTGCTCTCGCACTGCCACTACGATCACACGGGAGGACTGGCCGCCCTGGTCGCCTCGGTCGGCAGGCGCGAGCTTCCCGTGATCGCCCACCCGGAGGTCTTCCGCCCTCACTTCAAGATGGCCCCGGCGGTCCTTCCCCTGGGAGTGCGCCCCGACGACAGGCGCGAGGCCGTCGAAGCGGTCGGAGGCGTCTTCCTTCTCTCCGACGTCCCCTTCCCCATAGCCGCCGGACTGACGACCACCGGCGAGATCCCGCGCGTCACCGACTTCGAGGGCAAGGCGAGGGGCTTTTACACCCTGTGCGACGGCGCGCCCGTGCCCGACCCGATGATGGACGACATGGGCATGATCGCCCGGGTGAAGGGCCGGGGCATGGTGCTGCTCTCCGGCTGCAGTCACTCGGGGGTAATAAACATGCTGAAGCGAGCGCGCAGCCTCTACCCGGACGATCCGGTAGTAGGGGTCATCGGAGGCCTGCACCTGGTGAACGCGAGCGACGAGGCTATGGACGGGACGATCGAGGGCCTGAGGGAGTTCGACCCGGAGTGGATCGCCTGCGGCCACTGCACCGGCTTCCCCATGCAGGCACGGCTGTTGGGCGAGTTCGGCGACCGCTTCACCCCCCTCTCCGTAGGGCAAAGGTACGTCGTGGAGTCCTGAGCGGACGTTTGGCAGCCCTTGTCATCCCTAGGAGCTCGCCATCCTGTCATCCCGAGGTGTTCGCCAACTTGTCTCATCCCGAGGTGTTCGCCAACTTGTCTCATCCCGAGGCGCTCGCCATCCTGTCATCCCGAGGCGGGTTTATGCCGAGGGATCTGGCTTTGCGGTTATGCGGGATCGAGATCCCTCGTCGCGTCGCTCCTCGGGATGACAGGAAAAGCGCTGCTTCTCGGGATGACAGGAAAAAGCAATGGTCGTTCGGGATGTAAGCAGGCGACCGAATGGGCGTTTTTTCCGTTCGCGTCGGTCGCTTATCCCGAGAAACGGAGCGACGAGGGAACCCGATGACAGGAAAACTCTTGCGTTTATTGTGCGGCAAGCCCCTAGCCGCCTGATTGCAATCACAGGGAGGTAATTATTCGTTGTTTCTTTTCCGTCTGTTGTTCAAGGCGGCGCCCCTGCTGCTCTTTCTGCTCTTCTCCAGGATCATGAGGGAGGCGGTTCGCGGTGCCCGGGTTCCGCCGGGCGGTCCCTTCGGCGGCGCCGGGCCCTCTGGTGGACCCGGTTCCTCCGGCGGCACCGGTCCCAGGCGCGATACAGCGGGACCCGGGCGCGCCAGGAACCCCTATTCCGTCCTCGGCTGCTCCCCCTCGGCCTCGGACGACGAGGTGAGGAGGCGCTACCGGGAGCTGACCGCCCGCTACCACCCGGACAAGTTCATCGGCCAGAAGCTGGACGACGACTTCGTGCGGCTCGCCTCCAGCAAGTTTCAAGAGATCCAGGAAGCCTACGCGAGGATTCGCTCCGCCAGGGGAATTTAGCCCGCGGAGCTTGTTTTTCGGGTACAATGGAACAGCCTGGGGAGTGGACCCGGGACAAAATTACCCCGGTAGGGGAGAAAGAGGAGAGTACTTTGTCAACCCTTGAGTTCTACACAGATCCCGAGAGCTTCTCTCAGATCCAGTCGCAGGCGAGGACAACCATCGAGTCGGCGTTTTTCGGAAACAACGTGATCCCGGTGACGAGCCTCGAGCAGGCGTACGAGCTGGCGAAAAGCTCTCCAGGGACGGTGGAGATGACCGGGATGCCCGTCCTTCGGCCGGTGGAGCAGGGCATTCCGGAGGGGGCCAACGTGCTCCTGATGAACGACGGCATAGTCGTCGGGCGGTGCGCGGCGGCCAGGAAGATAGTCGGGGAGCCTGGCGTCGACATGGCCGAACTCGCCCCCCTGCTGAGGGAGGCGGTCTACTGGTCCCGGTTCCGCAACTACTACTCGGCCGAGGCGTACATAGGGCTCGAGGAGGACTTCATGGTCAAGGCGCACCTGATGGTCCCCGAGAACTTCGAGAACCTGGTCTACAACTGGATGTTGAACTTTCAGTACCTGAGCGATGAATACAAGAAGATGTACGCCGCTTCCCGAAAACTGCCGGACGGCGACATATTCGTATTCGCGGACCCGAACTGGACCTCTCCCGACTACCCCTACGGCCTGGCCTTCTTCGACCCGATCCACAACTGCGCGGCCATCCTGGGCATGCGCTACTTCGGAGAGTATAAAAAGGGCACACTCACCCTGGCCTGGGGCATAGCGGCGCGCAACGGCTACGCCTCCTGCCACGGAGGCCTGAAGCGCTACAATCTTGACGGGGGGCGGTCGTTCGTCGCGGCTGTCTTCGGCCTGTCGGGATCCGGCAAGTCGACCATAACCCACGCTCGCCACGACGACAAGTACGAGGTGACGGTTCTCCACGATGACGCCTTCATCATCAAGACGGACGAGAAGTACTCGATAGCCATGGAGCCGACCTACTTCGACAAAGTACAGGACTATCCGATGGGGTGCGAGGACAACAAGTTCATAATCACCCTGCAGAACTGCGGGGTCACCCGCGGGGCGGACGGGCTGCTCCACGCTGTCACGGAGGACCTGCGCAACGGCAACGGCAGGGCGATCAAGTCCCGCTTCTGGTCCCCGAAGAGGGTGGACAGGATAGACGAGCCGATAGACGCCATCTTCTGGCTGATGAAGGACCCCTCCCTGCCCCCGGTGTTGAAGCTCGACGACCCGGACCTGGCGGCGACCCTCGGCGCGACCCTCGCCACCAAGAGGACCTCGGCCGAGCGCCTGGCGTCCGGCGTAGACCCCAACGCCCTCGTGATCGAGTCATACGCCAACCCCTTCCGCACCTACCCCCTGTCGATGGACTACGAGAGGTTCAAGTCATTGTTCGACGACGGGGTGGACTGCTACATACTGAACACGGGGGAGTTCATGGGCAGAGATGTGAAGCCGTCGGACACGCTCGGGATAATCGAGGCCATAGTGGAGGGAACCGCCTCCTTCGTGCCCTTCCTGTCGTTCACCGACATAATGACGATGGACCTGCCCTCCTTCCCGATCGACCATGACGACGAGAAGTACCGCAGGGAGCTCCAGACCCGCCTGAAGGACAGGCTGTCCTTCGTCGTCTCCAGGGCGACCGAGAAGGGCGGCCTGGACAAGCTCCCGCCCGAGGCCGAGGCAGTGCTGCGCAAGGCGGTCGAAGAGGCAGGGGCTGTCTAACCGGAAAAAAACAACGAGGCCGGGGCTCGTCCCCGGCCTATCTCATCCTGCAGGTCGGGGCCCGGTACTCGGCCACAATCTCGTCGCCTCGCATCAGCCGGGCCCTGGCGATTATCCTTCGGCCGCACACCCAATCGAACCCCTCGCGAGCGGACCGCTCGTCCGTCCTGTCCCTCTCCACACCCTCGTAGTCCCTGGCCGCCCCCGGCCACGACCGCCACTCCCCGGTCAGGGGCTCCTGGTACATCACCAGCCAGGAGTAGTCGTCGAACACGCCCAGGACCCGGTATCTCTTGCGCCCCTCCCCCTCCAGGAAGATCAGCACGCTTATCTCGTCTCGGAACCTTGTCACGGTCCCGGAGTATTCGCCCGCGGCGCTGACCCCCGAGAAAGACGCCGACTGTCCGTCGCGGACTATCCCCTCCGCCTCGCACCATCTTCGAATGAAGGCGATCAACGAGTCGAAGTCCAGCGATATTTCGTTGGCAGCGGCGTACACCTGCGCGAACCGCCGCTCCAGTATGAACTCCCCCTCCCGGTGCGACGGGGCGCACAGCAGGTGGAGCCCGGCGGGAAAAAAACGGGTGTCGTTCATGTCGCCTCCCCAGGGTGTATAATGGCAACTTCTCTCTGCTATAATCATACACCAGGCTAAGTTGTACACGGAGGACAGTAATAATGGAAAAAACAACGGACAAATCGCGCGCGATGGGTACCGACTCCATCGGCCGCCTGATGCTTCGCTTCTCCATTCCCGCGATAGTCGGAATGGTGGCCAACGCGCTGTACAACATAGTCGACAGGCTCTTCGTCGGACAGACGGTCGGGGCCTCCGGGATAGGGGCGATCAGCGTCGTCTTCCCCTTCACCATAATGGTCATAGCCTACGGCCTGCTGATCGGAGTGGGCGCCGGGTCTTACATCTCCATGTCCCTGGGCGAGAAGAGGCGCGCCAGGGCGGAGAAGGGGATGGGAAACGCCATCCTGCTCATAGCCGGAGGGGGAATCGTGCTCACCCTGGTCGGCTTCTTCTTCGCAGAGCCGATACTGAGGCTCTCCGGGTCCGGCGACACCCTCCTTCCGATGGCGATGGAGTACATGGGATACATAGTCTGGGGGGTATTCTTCTCGAACTTGGCCTTCGGCCTGAACTACTTCATCCGGGCGGAGGGAAACCCGCGATACGCCATGTTCACTCTGATCATAGGCGCGGGGGCGAACGTGGCCCTGGACGCCTGGTTCATCCTCGTCCTGGACATGGGCGTGGCCGGCGCTGCGATAGCCACCCTGATCTCGCAGGTCATATCGGCCTCGTGGGCGGTGGCCTACTACGTGCGCAGGATGGGGGCCCTGCGCTTCCGCCTGAAGAACCTGAACCTGGAATGGCGCGTCGTGAAGCGGATCCTCGCGGTCGGATCGGCGCCCGCCCTGACCGAGATAAGCTTCACCTACGTCCTGATAGTCTTCAACCGCACCCTGCGCCTCTACGGCGGGGACCTGGCGATATCGGCGATGGGGATCTTCTTCAGCCTGGACAGCCTCTTCTTCCTGCCGGTGCTCGGCCTTGCAGGCGGTGTGCAGCCCATAATAAGCTACAACTACGGGGCCAAGAACTACGACCGGGTTATACGATCGGTGCTAGCGGCGATAAAGATCGGCGCTCTCTTCTTCACCATGAGCTTCACCCTGGTGATGCTGGTTCCCGGCCACATGATACGACTGTTCAGCCCCGACAACCCGGAGCTGCTGGCGATGGGCGCAAGGGGCATGAGGCTGGCCTACTGCGGCATAATCCTGGCCTCGGTGAGCTTGGTGGCGTCTCACACCTTCCAGGCCATAGGCAAGGCGCGGATAGGCATCTTCCTGACCCTGTCGAGGCACTTCTTCTTCATCCTGCTGCCCCTGTTCATACTTCCCCCGATACTGGGGATCGACGGGGTGTGGCTCTCCATGCCCCTGTCGGACCTTGGCGGGGCGATGGCGGGGTCTTGGTTCCTGCGGCGGGAGTTCAGGGAGATGAGGTCCTGCGAGGCGCTTCTGAGGATTTCCCTCGACGGGGGGTGCGGCGCGCCCGCCGATTGAGTATAATGTAGGCCGAACATTCCTGTATATGAAGTCAAGGAGCGATAATTTCATGAGGAGGGATGCCCGAACGACGGGCTGTCCCAAGGGGGTGTAGGGATGAGTGACACCGCTGCACATCCGCCGGGAGGTCGTCCGGACTATCGCGAGGTGAGTCCGTAATGGGCGAGCAGTCGGGCAAGTTCGGATCCGAGCGCTTTCTGGTAGGCGACGGCGGCAAAAGGCTCTTTCTCTATCTCTTCGGACTGACTCTGTGTGCGACCGGACTGCACCTGGACTCCCCGGAGACCGTGTTCAACGGCATTTTGCGCATTATCACGGAGCCTGACTACCTTATCTCCGACTACTTCTACGTCGGCGGTCGGGGTGCTGCATTCCTTAACAGCGGCATCCTCGTGCTTCTTTTCACCACGATACTGGTCTACTACAAGGTCAGGATAAGAGGCATATCGATAGCGTCCATCTTCACCGTCGCGGGTTTCTCCCTGTTCGGCAAGAACCTCTTCAACGTCTGGTTCATCTTCGCGGGCGTCTGGCTCTACGCCAGGCACCAGAGGGAGTCCTTCCTCAAGTTCATCTACATAGCCTTCTTCGGGACCTCGCTGGCGCCCTTGGTGAGCCAGCTGATGTTCGGTGCCTACATTCCCGCCCCCTTCAAGTACCTGGCCGGGGCCGGCGCGGGGCTGGCCGCGGGCTTCATCCTCCCCTCCCTAGTGCCGGCATTCCTCTCCGTCCACAAGGGCTACAACCTCTACAACGTCGGCTTCGCCGCCGGGATGATAGGCACCATATTCGTGTCGCTGCTGCGCTCGCACGGGTTCGTCGCGGAGGCCAGGGTGCTCTGGTCCACCGGGTCCAACGTGATACTCGCCCCGCTGCTCCTGGAGCTCTTCCTGCTGATGATACTGGTCGGCAACTACCTGAACAACCGATCGTTCAGCGGCCTCAACGACATGTGGAGCCACCCCGGACGGCTGCTGGCGGACTTCGTCGACATCTTCGACTTCCCGCTGACCCTGGTCAACATGGGCATCAACGGCATGATAGTCACCCTGTACCTGCTCTTCTTCGGGGACATGAACGGGCCGACTCTCGGCGGGGTCCTGACGGTGGTCGGCTTCAGCGCCATGGGCAAGACCCCCCGCACCATCCTGCCCGTCATAGCCGGTGTGATGATCGGCAGCATCTCCAAGGAATGGGGCCTGTCGGACCCGTCGGTTCAGCTCGCGGTTCTGTTCGGAACCACTCTTGCGCCTATCTCGGGCGAGTTTGGCTGGAAGGCCGGTATGATCGCCGGGTACATCCACACCTCCGTGGTGCAGTACGTGGGGGTGCTGCACGCGGGATTCAATCTTTACAACAACGGCTTTGCAGGGGGGCTGGTGGCGGGGATGCTGGTACCCCTTTTCGAGGCCCTGAGAGGAAGGAGGAGACGCGGTATATGAAGTACGAAAGGCTAGTCGTCTCGCGCATAGTCAGCGAGATGATGAACTTCTTCTTCTCGATGGGCGCGGGCGAATTCACGTCGCACGTCATCAGAAGCGACGAGAAGTTCGAGATAATCATCGAGACGGACTACACTGGCAACCAGACCAGCAAGATCAGGGAGATGACGCGGCTCCTTCGGATGCCGCGCGCCGAGGAGAGCGAGGAGTACTTTTGGTCTCTCTCCGGCGAGATCAGCACGGGACAGGAGATCTACCTCGTCGGCATCATGACCGATCACGTATCGGTCGATCACGACGAGGAGGAGAGGCGCGTCCGCATCAGCCTAATACGCCTCCTGGACTGATCCGAAAGGGGAAGATAAGAAAAATGGCCAAGATACAACTTACCATGGACCTGCTCGAGGAGGCCCTTCTCGGGGCGTCCGTCCTCGGCGGAGGAAATGGAGCGCAGATAGACGAGGCCATGGAGCTGGGCGAGCTTGCGCTCAAGGTCAACCCGCCAGTGCTCCTGGACATAGAGGATCTGCCGCCCGACGGAATGGTGGTGACCTGCGCCTCCGTGACCTGCCCCCACAGAAGCAAGGCCCCGTTCGTCAGCCCAAGGGCGCACGTCAGGAGTCTGGAAATCCTGCTGGAGAACGGCCTCGAGCGACCCGCCGCCCTCACGCCCAACGAGAGCGGCGGCGGGGGCATAGTCAACGGATGGCTAGAGGCGTCCGTCCTCGGGCTGCCCGTCGTCGACGCCCCGTGCAACGGCCGTGCCCACCCCACGCCCGAGATGGGCTCGATGGGGCTGCACCTGGACTCCGACTACCACGGAATGCAGGCCTTCGCGGGAGGAGACCCGGAGCAGGGCAGGTACGTCGAGGGGATTCTGCGCGGCGGCATCAAGATGGTCTGCACATCCCTTCGCCACGTGGCCTGCGCGGCCGGGGGAATCCTGGCCGTCGCCCGAAACCCGGTGAAGGCCGAGTATCTGGAGAAGCACGCGGCGCCCGGTGCGATAAAGCTCGCCATATCCCTCGGGCAGGCGATTAAAGAGTCGCGCATCAACGGCGGTGCTGCGGTCGCCGATGCAGTGCTGTCGATACTCAACGGAGAAGTGCTATACAGCGGCAAGGTCGACGCCGTGGACAGATTCACAGCGGGAGGCATCGACTCGGGCGCCGCATCCATGGGCGACCTCTCCCTGACCTTCTGGAGGGAGTACATGACGGTCGAGCGGGGTGACGAGGAGGAGGAAGACGAGAGGGAGAGGCTTGCCACCTTCCCCGACCTGATCACCGTATTCGACGCGGCCACCGGCATGACGATCCCCGGCGCCGAGATCGCAGAGGACATGGACGTCATAATGATCAGGGTGCCCAAGGCGAGGCTGCTGCTCGGCGCGGGGATGCGCTGCCCGGACCTCTTCGAGCAGGCTGAGAAGGTGATAGGCAAGGAGCTGCTCCAGTACCTGGAGCTTTGAGGTCGCGAGGTGGCTTTTTCGCCCGAATGGCGGGGGGGGAGATAATTCTCGGGCGGGGACTGGATCCCCGCCTTTTCAGTAAAATAATTCGCAGTTCCCTGTTCACAATATGGGGTTTGCATGTTACAATGCTTTCGCATAGGTAATTATACTGAGTTCGCAGAAGGTAGTTCTCGCTAGAAAACTTGATGAAAGGAGCGCCGAGGGTGGAGATCAGGAAAAATCTTCAGTGGTACTGCCTGGTACTGGCCATATTCATGCTTCCTCTTGCCGGATGCTCCCTCTCGGGAGGCGCCTCCAGCTACGAGGAGGCGCGGGCGATAGCGGAGGAGGCTTACATCTTCGCCTACCCGATGCTGGAGAACTACCGGATGATGCAGATGCAGGCCATCACCGCGGACAACTTCAACCGCCTCGTCCACTCGACGGAGCTGAACGGCCCGGGCGTGGCCGACGGCATCAGGGAGCAGAGGGACACCCTCTCCTCCACCGCCTGGCTCGACCTCCAGGCCGAGCCCATGGTGCTGACCGTGCCGCCTGTCCCGGACAGGTACTACTCCTTCCAGTTCATCGACATGTTCGCCTTCAACTTCGCCTACGTCAGCCCCCGCGCCTTCGGCAGGTCGGGGGGCGTGTTCGTCATAGCCGGCCCGGACTGGAACGGCAAGAAGCCTCGCGGAGTGGACTCCGTATTTCGCTCGGAGGGCAACTTCGTCCTCTGCATGGGGCGCACCGAGGTGAACGGGGAGGACGACATACCCAACGTGCGGGCCATACAGGAGCGCTACACCCTGAAGCCTTTGAGCTCCTGGCTGGGGATGGCGCCGCCGAAGGCCCCCTCCCGCGATCCCTTCCCGCTGTACATGAGGATAGCCGCCGACTCGGCCCACTTCATCTCCTACCTCAACTTCATGCTCGGCCAGACCGTGCAGCATCCGTCCGAGGAGCAGCTGTACGAGCGCTTCGGCATGTTGGGCATCGGCCCCTCCTACCGCTTCGACGCCAACGAGTTCAGCGGCACCATCCGCGACGCCATAGACGACGCCGTCGAGTCCGCTCTCGAGCAGATAGAGGACTCGCAGGCCGTCCTCTGCGAGGAGACCAACGGATGGGCCCTCTACCGCCGGGTCTTCGGCGACCGGGAGAGGATGCAGGGGCTCTACCTCGTCAGGGCGAGCGCGGCCAAATCCATGCTCTACGGCGCGGATCAGGAGGAGACGACCTACATCAACGCATTTTACGACGAAGACGGCGATCCGCTGGACGCCTCCGAGCAGAACTATGTCCTGCGCTTTGAGAGGGATGAGCTGCCGCCTGTCGACTCGTTTTGGTCCCTCACCATGTACGAGTCGCCGAGCCTGAGCCTGGTCGAGAACGACCTGGAGCGCTACTCCCTCGGCAGCAGGACCTCGTCCCTGATCTACGGCGCGGACGGGTCGCTCAACATATACATAAGCGCCGAGTCCCCCGGAGGCTCCAACGAGGCCAACTGGCTCCCGGCTCCCGCCGGCCCCTTCTCGCCCACCCTGCGGCTCTACCTCCCGCAGGCAATCCCCGGGACGCAGCACTACGTCCCCCCCGCGATACGTAAAGAATAAGCAGACGACCGAACGGGCGTTTTTCCCGTTCGTGTCGATCGCTTATCCCGAACGCCCAGCGGGCGGAGGGATCCCGTGGGGGTTGCCGCCCAACCCGAGATCCCTCGCTCCGCTCGGGATGACAAGTGTGGACTCCGCTCGGGATGACAAGTGTGGACTCCGCTCGGGATGACCGGATGCCGACGTTCTATTCCTCTGGCAGTGCCTTCGTCAGCTCCGGGATGAATGAGACCGATACCGCCTCTCCCTCGCCGAAGACTCTCTGCGCGTCCGGGTTGTCCACCTGCACCAGTATCTCCCCCATGTCGGTCGACACGAACGACTCTATGCTGTGACCCAGATAGACGTTGGTCGTCACACGTCCGTCCAGTATCCCCTCTCCGGGCGGCAGCAGGGTCAGCGACTCCGGTCGGCACATCACCAACGCCCGGTCCCCGGCGCTCAGCCGTTCGGAGAAGCGCGGCAGGACGAAGGTCTTCCCCCTGACCTCGACCGTGCAGGCCTCGTCTATTCCTTGCACCGTGGCGGGGAAGAAGGCTACCTTGCCTATGAACCCCGCAACGAAGGCGTCCACCGGGTCTCGGTAGATCTGGTGAGGCGTGCCTACCTGGACTATCCTCCCCTCGTCCATCACGATGATCCTGTCCGACAGGCTCATCGCCTCCACCCGGTCGTGCGTGACGTAGGCGGCTGTTATGCCCAGCGACTTCTGTATTCGCCTTATCTCCACCCTCATCTGCTCCCGCAGCAGGGCGTCCAGGTTCGACAGAGGCTCGTCCAACAGGAGCACGGACGGCTCCACTATCAGTGAGCGAGCCAGCGCGACTCTCTGCTGCTGTCCCCCGGACAGGCGAGACGGAGGTCTCTTCGCCAGGTCGCCCAGGCCGACCATCCCGAGGTAGCGCATCACCCTCTCGGTCAGCTCCCTCTGCGGCACCTTGCGCAGCTTCAGCCCATACGCCACGTTGTCGAAGACGTTCATGTGGGGGAAGAGACCGTAGCTCTGGAAGACCATCGCCGTGTCACGCTTGTTCGGCGGCAGAAGGGTGATGTCCTCCGAGTCGATCTTTATCCTCCCCGTGGTCGGCAGCTCGAAGCCGGCGATCATGCGCAGGGTCGTCGTCTTGCCGCACCCGGACGGGCCCAGCAGGGTAACCAGCTCCCCCGGCTCGATGGTGAAGTTCGCCCCGTCGACCGCGACCACGTCGCGCCCCGACTGCGGATCCTTGAAAATTTTGCTCACGCCCTCTAGCGTGACTGATTTCGATTGAATATCCATTGGCACAACCCCTTAGTTGCTCACGGTCTTCGCGAGGTTTTCGTTCTTCCTGACGAGTATGTGCAGCAGGCCGAAGGTCACCAGCACTATCACGATCAGAGTCGTCGCCAGCACACTCGCCAGCCCGAAGCGCAGACACTCCGAGAAGTTGTATATCTGCACGGTAAGGTGGTACCACTTGGCGGAGATCAGGAAGATCACCGCGCTGACAGCGGTCATCGAGCGCACGAAGGTGTACGACAGGCTCGATATGAATGCCGGCCTCACAAGAGGCAGCACGATCGTGCGGAAGATCGTCGGCACGTCCGCGCCAAGGTCGGCGGCCGCCTCCTCTATGGACGGGTCGATCTGCCTCAAAGATACTATCCCCGCCTCCACCCCCACCGGAAGCTCCCTTATGACGTAGTTGATCACTATGATCGCCCCCGTGCCCACAAGTATCAGGGGCGCCTTGTTGAAGGCCAGTATGTAGCTGATTCCGACCAGCGTCCCCGGCAGGGCGAAAGGAGTGAGTATCAGCATGTCCAGCAGCTTCTTCCCGGGGAAGTTCTTCCTCGTCAGCACCAGCGCCGCTATCATCGCCAGGAAGCCCGCTATCGGCGTGGCCATTCCCGCAAGTGTCAATGTATCAAGAAGCACTCGCCAGCCCCGCTCGAACGCCTCGCGAATGTTCGACAGGCTGAAGGAGTAGTCTATCCCCCAGTTCTTGACGAAGCAGCCGGCGATTATAGTGCCGTACAGGCTCAGCAGGAAAGCGATGATCACGAACATCACCGCCAGCAGAACTCTTTTCAGACCCGGCGACACAAGGTCTGTCAGCCGTGCCGACGGCTTGCCCGTCACCGTGACGAACGACCTGCGGCTCACCCAGTATCTCTGCACCAGGAAGGCCGACAGGGTCGGCATAAGCAGCAGCAGCGACAGGGCCGCTCCGTGCCCCAGCCTGTTCATCCCCGTGACCTCCATGTAGGACTCCACCGACAGAACGCGGAAGTTTCCCGCCAGTATCAGCGGGTTGGCGAAGTCCGCAAGAGAGTTGGTGAACACCAACAGCCAGGAGCTCAGCAGCCCCGGCACGGAGAGGGGCAGTGTGACCGTCCTGAAGGTCTCCCACCTGGTCGCCCGCAGGTTCATCGCCGCGTCCTCCAGCGTCGAGTCTATCCCCTCCAGCACCCCTATCATCGTCAGGTAGGCTATCGGGAACATCCCCATCGTCTGGACGACCGTCAGCCCGCCGAGCCCGTAGATGCTGAATCCCTCCAGCGACAGCAGCTGCCTTGTTATAAGCCCGTTGTTCCCGAACAGCAGGATTATCGACAGGGTGAGCGAGAAGGGGGGCGAGATGACAGGCAGGGTCGCTATCGCCGACAGAACCCTCTTGCCCCGGATCGCGGTACGCGATATGACGAATGCGAAGAGGAAGCCGACCGCGGTCGAGGCCGACGCGGTGTAGATCCCAAGCTCGATGCTGCCACGCAACGCGTTCATGTACTGCTTCTGCGACAGTATCGACTTCCAGATCTCCAGCGAGAACCTGCCCTCCTGCACGAAGGTCAGGCGCACCGCCTCGAACAGGGGGTATGCCACGAAGACCGCGACAATAGTGAAAAGCCCCAGGATGATAAAGCCGGTGACCGGGTCGCGGCTGTAGGTTGCCACCGCGAATACGGCCGTGAATATCACGAGTGCGAGTATGAACAGCCCCCTCATCAGGGTCAGGAAGCTGTCGAAGTCGGACGACGAGATCAGGAAGATCGCCGTGCCGATAATATCCCCCGTCTCTCCGTCGTAGGCCGGCGCGAACAGCACCCGGCGGACCTCGCCGCCCACCGTCAGCCGGTCCGAGGGTTGGTAGACCTCGTCGTACATGCTGCTCTCC
>JAAYLU010000075.1 GCA_012521675.1 Synergistaceae bacterium
CTGGAAGGTCGCCCACTGGTCGGTCCAGGACTGGTCAGCCCTGAAGAGCATCGTGTTCTCATACAGACCGCCGATCCAGGGTCCGGTCACAAGGCCCATGTGATCCCACGGACCAGCCATGTTCATCGTGATGAATCCATCGTCGAACTTCGAGTACTCGAGCCACAGGGAGGTGAACTTGAGAGCCTCCTGCTTGATGTCTACGATCGCCTTCAGCGCGTTCGGGGAGTCGATCCCGGCGTGCCTGACGTCTGCGGCCGTTCCGGCCTCCGTGTCGAACTTCTGCATGTAGTACGCCAGTCTCAGCGCGATAGCAGGAGTGAAGTTGACGTTTCCAACCGCCCACAGGGTGGACAGGCTGTTATAGCCATCCAGTGCAAGCTCTGAAGGATCCTTGAAGTCTCTTCTCAGGTAGTTGGCAGAGAACCAGACCTGCTCGTTGAAGTTAAACTTCGCGCGCGCACCGAGGGTGTACCCCTCTCCGAAGGAGGAGTCTCTGAGTGAGGGAAGTCCAGTATCGGCGTCAATAGTCTCAAGCACGCCCGCACCCTCGTCGTGTCCGACGACAAGAGCGAACTCGCCCATTCCGAAGGGCTTTCTGAAGTGGAAGCCCTTGAAGTCGATGTCGGTCATCCATGCGTCGTTGTCCACATACAGCGAATCTTCGTCTTCCCAATCGAAGTTCTGCTTACCCACACGCATCGTGATGTCCCAGGGGAACTTGACATCAAGCCAATACTGGGCGAATGTCGCGTTTTCCCCGTTCAGACGGGCATAGAAGGTGACCTTGTCGTCGATGTACTTCGTCAGGTGCAGACGATAGCGGCTCATCTGGAACTCGTCTGTGCCGCCATCAAGGCCGTAAAGCCCGTTGTCATTGCTTCCCCAGCGGCCGTCGAAACGGAACTCGCCGCGGATCTGCCAGCCACCGAGGCGATCCTCGATCACCGCGAGCCTGCTGTCGATCTGGTCGACCTTCACGCCGAGGGCGTCAAGCTCGTCTTTGAACTCGACTACGAGTCTCTTCAGCATCTCGACATCCTGCTTGCTGGCCTTGGTCATGTCGACCACCGCCAGTGCGCGGGCGACAGCAGAAGCTGCCTCGTAGCGGGTCATGGGCTGATTGCCCTTGTAGGTGCCATCCGGATAGCCGGAGAGCACTCCGCGGGCCGCGAGCTGCCCAATGGCATCGTAGGCCCAGTGGTTCATGGGAACATCCATGAACGGGTTCACGTTTGCGAACGCAGGAGCTGCGAACACAACAAGCGCGACTACTGCAACAAGTGCAAGAATCTTTTTCATCTGTTTTAACCCCCTTGGTTAAGTGTTTGTATATCGCGGCTGATTCGATCCTCCGCGTCCCGGGGGTTCAGGTGAAAGTTTCCTCGTTTCCTTTTACCTCTTCCCCGCTCCGCATTGTATCGATACAGTCCGCCTTCATCCTTCGCTCGTCCTTTTTGGCAGGGGGTCGTCGCACCTCCTCTCGGGCCATCGGGATTTCCACACGAAGGAACTGAAGCAATCGTCCAAGGTCAAATTGTCAATGTACTCAACCTGACACTTCCAGTGCATTCTATCGGAAGGATCCGGAGATGGGAATAGGCCTAAAGGCCCATTTTGCGTAAAATACCTAGATAATCCGCGATTCTTCGTCATCCCGAGCGCATTATCGTCATTCCGAACGAGCGAAACTCCAATTGTCATCCCGAACATCGCGCAGCGATGGTAAGCAGGCGACCGAACGGGCGGTTTTCCCGTTCGAGTCGATCGCTATCCCGAGGAGCGTAGCGACGAGTGGGAGGGATCTCGGGCTGGATTCACGCACTGCCGTGAGATCCCTCCGCCCGTTGGGCGTTCGGGATGACGGAGGGGAACGCCGGTCGGTCTTCGGGATGAAACAAGTAAAAAGCCGAACAGACGTTTTTTCCGTTCGTGTCGATCGCTTACCTCGAGGAGTCCCAGTTTAGAGGCCTCAACTACGCTCTTTTCTTAGACTAAGGACTTCCTCCTCGGTGAGGTCGACGCACTCGGCTATGAGAGACGGTGCCAAACCCTTGTCCAGCATCCGGAGAGCGGCCTCTCTCTTGGTCTCCTCCTTCCCCTTCTCAAGGCCAATCTCCATGCCCTTTTCCATGCCTATCTTCTCCACCACAGTGACGTACATCTTCTTCTCCTCCTTTTGCGCCCACTTCTTGTACTCCTCCAACTTCTCCTCGCTGCGGGGGCGCAACGCCCATTCAATAAACCGATAGAGAACCAGACAACGCTCCCGAGACCAGCCTCGCTCGTCGAGAAGACCGCCGAGCTGCTTCAAGAATGCTATTCGCTTGTTGTCAGAGCGGCCACTGTCTATCACGCGTCTGGCGGCCAGGAGTGCAAGGTCGAACGGATTATGGCTTTCCTCAAGACGTTTTACGTCCAGCTCCCACAGCTTAACGGTCGGGTAGACGTACCGAAGTTCGTTGCCGTAGGAGACGTGCTCGTAGCGCTCGGGCTCCCCCTTCGGCCTAGGGGCGGTTAGTATGGCCATCGACACCACGTCAACGACTCCCCGGCGATTTTTCGTCGTGATTCGTCCCCCACCGCTCTCGGACTCCAGCTCCTCTTCATACTTCTTCCGCTTGAGGTACTTGAAGCGGATCATGGAGTGGTAGTAGAACATGCGCTCGGGGAAGTCGTCCCCTCCCTTGTCCTGCACCTCGACGTGGAGGGCGAGCCAGATGTCGCGTCCTCCCTTAACCGGGACCTTGGCGAGAAGGTCGGGGGCCTGCCAAGCACCGCCCATGAGTGCCTTGAGGTCCTTCATCTCCTTGTCGAGAAACTCCGTCTTGCGCTTTTTGTCCACCTGGGCGGCCAGCTCGGGAAGGATAGACTCCAGCATCTCGTCGAAGTTTCCCTGCATAAGGGTCTTCCACATGGAGTCGCCGTCGGCGCGTTCAGTGTCATCTGTATCCGGTTGTGCCTTTGCGTCGAGCTCTCCGACTATGTCCGTCGTATGGTCGCTAGTTGTCGGTGCGATGGTATCCAGCCTCCCTCGCGTGTGTTTATGCCTGTCCGGGTTTTATCGTTTCATGAATATTATACGAAAAAGGAGGGGGTTGTTCAATAAGAAGGGATCTCGGGCTGGATACACGCCCTGCCGTTAGATCCCTCCGCCCTTTGGGCGTTCGGGATGACTGCAAACAACCGCAGGTTCATGATGGTTGGGTCCTGAACTCAGCGTTGATGCGCGACGTACCACTCGTACGTGCGCTTCAGGCCCTCCTCCAGGGCTACGGACGCGCTCCAGCCCAGCGCTTTCATCCTGGAGACGTCGAGCAGCTTTCGAGGGGTGCCGTCCGGCTTCGAACCGTCCCAGGCTATTTCGCCCTCGAAGCCCGTCGTGCGGCGGACCAGCTCCGCCAGTTCCCTTATCGTGACGTCCACGCCCGTGCCCACGTTGACGAACTCCGCCTCTTCGTAGCTCTCCATAAGAAAGACGCACGCGTCCGCAAGGTCGTCAACGTAGAGGAACTCCCTGCGCGGCGTTCCGCTTCCCCACAGGGTCACTGTCCGGTCGCCGTTCTCCTTCGCCTCGTGGAACTTTCGCATCATGGCCGGCAGCACGTGCGAGGTCTCCAGGTCGAAGTTGTCTCCGGGGCCGTACAGATTCGTCGGCATGGCGGAGATGAAGCGCGCGCCGTGCTGCCGGTTGTAGTACTCGCACATCTTGAGCCCCGCAATCTTGGCTATGGCGTAGGCCTCGTTAGTCGGCTCCAGGGCGGAGGTCAGCAGGGACTCCTCCCTTATCGGCTGAGGCGCCATCCTCGGGTATATGCAGGAGCTGCCGAGGAAGAGCAGCTTCTTCACCCCGGACAGCCATGCCTGGTGGATGACGTTCACCTCTATGGCAAGGTTCTGGTGGATGAAGTCCGCCGGGTATGCGGAGTTGGCCAGAATGCCCCCGACCTTTGCCGCGGCTAGAATCACGTGGTCTGGCCTGCGCGCCTCGAAGAAGCTCCTGACCGCGGCCTGGTCGGTTAGGTCCAGCTCGCTCCTGGTCGCGAGGATCAAGTTCTTGTAGCCGCCTCTCTCCAGCCTGCGGACGATGGCAGAGCCGACCAGCCCCCTGTGCCCGGCGACGAATATCCCGTCCCCGGTCAGCATTGCTCCTCCGCCGCCGGGCAGACGCTGTATCCGGCCTCGCGGCAGAGCAGGTCGCGCTTGAACAGGTCGAGGTCCGCGCGCACCATCTCCGTCACAAGCTCGCCGAAAGTGATCTTCCTCTCCCAGCCGAGCTTTCGCCTGGCCTTGCTTGGGTCGCCGAGCAGCAGATCGACCTCGGTGGGGCGGAAGTACCTCGGGTCCACCTCGACGACCGTCTCTCCGCTGTCCGTTCGGACGCCCCTCTCCTCCACTCCCTCCCACCGCCACTCCAGCGGTATTCCCGCCTCGGCGAAGGCCAGGGTGGCGAACTCGCGCACCGAGTGCGTCTCGCCCGTCGCCACGACATAGTCGTCCGGCTCGTCCTGCTGCAGCATCAGCCACATCGCCTCCACGTAGTCGCGAGCGTGCCCCCAGTCGCGCTTCGCGTCCAGGTTGCCCAGGTAGAGCTTCTTCTGGAGCCCAAGCGATATTCGCGCCGCCGCCCTTGTTATCTTCCTGGTGACGAAGGTCTCGCCCCTGAGCGGGGACTCGTGGTTGAAGAGTATGCCGTTGCAGGCGAACATCCCGTAGGCCTCCCGGTAGTTCACGGTGATCCAGTATCCGTAGAGTTTGGCTGCGGCGTAGGGGCTTCGCGGGTAGAAGGGGGTGCTCTCGTCCTGCGGGACGGCCTGCACCTTGCCGTACAGCTCGCTGGTGGAGGCCTGGTAGAAGCGCGTCTTTCGCTCCAGCCCGAGGATGCGGATGGCCTCCAGCAGGCGCAGCACGCCGAGGCCGTCGCCGTCCGCCGTGTACTCCGGTGACTCGAACGACACCTTCACGTGGCTCTGAGCGGCCAGGTTGTAGATCTCGTCCGGCTGCACCTCCTGAACTATCCTTATCAGGTTGGAGGAGTCCGTCAGGTCGCCGTAGTGCAGTACGAGGCGCCTGTCCTCCTGGTGAGGATCCTCGTACAGGTGGTCGATCCTCGCCGTGTTGAACAGCGATGAACGCCTCTTCACCCCGTGGACCTCGTAACCCTTGCCCAGCAGAAGTTCCGCAAGGTAGGCCCCGTCCTGGCCGGTGATTCCGGTGATCAGCGCTTTCTTCCTCATTGCCTCACTCCCGTTCGTCGTTGCGAATGCCGTCTGCCTAACGGTCAAAGGCTATCACAATCGCGGCTCGTTGTCCAAAACCGTTCGGAGGCTGTTATAATAACCGAAATCCGTCTCAAAGGGTGAAGGCGCATGCTGTTCAACTCTTACGTCTTTCTTTTCTTATTCCTGCCCGCGACGTGGGTGCTGTTCCGCCTCGCGTCGCGCTTCAGGGCCACAGGCGCGGCGCTCTCCGTGCTTCTGGCGGCGTCGCTCGTCTTCTACTCCTATTGGAATCCGCCCTTCGTCCTGCTGATCCTCTTCTCGATAGCCTTCAACTACTCCCTCGGGCGAATCATCGAGAGGGGCGCCTCAGCGGACCGGGGAGGGCGCGCGGCTCTCCGCCTCGGCGTCGGGGTCAACCTAGCCCTGATCGCTTACTTCAAGTACGCCAACTTCCTCATGGAGAACCTGGCGCTCCTCTGCGGACGGGGCTGGGCCCCACGCGACATCTTCCTCCCGCTCGGCATCTCCTTCTTCACCTTCCAGCAGATCGCCTATCTCATAGACTGCTCCAGAGGGACGACGCGCGGCTGCTCCTTCAAGCATTACGCTCTTTTCATCACCTTTTTCCCGCAGCTTATCGCGGGGCCGATAGTCCGGTACGACGAGATAGTCCCCCAGTTTCGGCGTCTGCGCACATTCGCCCTTAGCTACCGAAACCTGGCGATGGGGCTCACCCTGCTCTCCTTCGGCCTTTTCAAGAAGCTGGTCATAGCCGACACCCTGTCGCCGTGGGTCTCCGATGTGTTCGACGCCGACGTAGCGCCTGCCTTTTTCGCTGCTTGGGGGGCGGTCCTCGGCTACGCCTTCCAGATATACTTCGACTTCTCCGGTTACTCGGACATGGCCCTCGGACTCGGACGCATGTTCAACATCGAGCTGCCGGTCAACTTCAACTCTCCCTACAAGGCGCGCTCGATAGCCGATTTCTGGAGGAGGTGGCACATGACCCTGTCGTCCTTCCTCAGGGACTACCTCTACATCCCGCTGGGAGGAAACCGGCGGGGGGAGCTTCGCCGATACGTCAACCTGATGTCCACCATGCTGCTGGGCGGTCTGTGGCACGGCGCCTCGTGGAACTTCGTCGTGTGGGGCGGCCTGCACGGACTCTACCTGTGTGTGAACCACGCCATCGCCGCGATCAGGCCCGGCTCGCCCGCGTCGAAAGAGCGGCCATCCCGGCTGCGCGGCCTGCTCGGGTGGGGCGCCACGTTTTTTTCCGTGCTCGTCGCATGGGTCTTTTTCAGGGCGGAGACCTTCGGGAGGGCGATGGAGGTGCTGCGCGGCATGTTCGGCCTCAACGGAGGTCTTGACGCGGCCGGCGGCCTCCCGCTCGACAGAGTTCTGGTGTTGGCGGCCTGTCTCCTTCTTGCGACGGCAGCGCCGTCCAGCCACGAGTGGACCTTCGGAAAATTCCGCGACGGCAAGTTCAACGACCGCTGGGCGCTCGCGGTGGGCCTGATCCTGCTGGTCGGCATCTGCTTCTTGAACCGGGTGTCGGAATTCCTCTATTTCCAGTTCTGAGGCGGGGTGATCATGAGATACAAGCGACTGGTCCGAATCATACTGTGCTCCTCCCTGCTTCTCTTCGCCGCCCAGTTCGCGATCTTTCGCATCAGGGGCGTCTTCGACCTGGCGCTCCTGTCCTGCCTGTACGACAACGCCTCGTGGGTGACGGAGAAGCCTCGGGTCCTGCTGATGGGCAGCAGCCGCTGCTTCCACCAGCTCGTGCCGAGCGTGATAGCGGATCTGAACGGGCTGGGAAGCACGGACGTCGCCAACATCGGCCAGGTGGCTGCGGGGCCCTTCGAGATGCTGCACACCTACACCAAGCACATCGACCTGTTGGACGAGGCGGAGTTCGTGTTCTACGTACTCGACGCCGACTTCTTCTTCGAGTCGTCTCACGTCGACAGCCCCTACGAGAGGATCCTGCTCGACAGAAAGCAGTGGGATCTTATCTCGGGCGTCCACGGCAACTTCTACCACCTCCCCGCCGTTCTGTTCGCCAACGCGATAAGAGGCTCGCCGCGAAAGACCGGCGCGGAGATGGGCTTCGAGGGACTGCCGCACATGGACTTTCTGAACATGACGTTCGAGGACCGGGACAGGCCCTTTCGACTGGACCTGGAGAACTTCCCCCTGTCGGACTTCCAGGTCGGCAGCATGAGGAGGATCAAGGAGCTCTGCGAGGCATACGGGGGAATCCTGGTCTTCGTGCTGACTCCCTTCTGGGACATCGGCTCGCTGGAGGACGAGTTCTTCGACAGGACGGACATCCTGGTCCGGGCTCTCGACGACGCCCTGGGCCCGACAAGGCTGGTCGGGAGCTGGGAGAGGGAGGAGTACGGGCTTGAGTACGAGGACTTCCTGGACAACTCTCACCTGTCGGCCTCCGGCTCGGAGAAGGTCACGCCCCTCATCTTCGGGGACATCGAGAGCATACGCTCGCAGCGACCGGCCATGTTGAGCGGGAGGGTCCCGGCGGGAGCGACGAAGAGGGCGAACCGGAATTAAGGAGGTTGACGACATGAATCGTTTGACGCGCGGCCTGCGAGAACTCGCGGCCAGCATCGAATGGAGGCTTAAGGGGAGGCCCGTCCCCCTTCCGAACGTGCTGAAGCAGGCGATCATCATCGAGCATGCGAAAGCAAGCGGGATCCGTGTGTTCGTCGAGACGGGGACCTACGAGGGCAGGACGTTGGCGGCCATGATGCCCTTCTTCGACCGGCTCTATTCGATCGAGCTGGGCGAAGATCTGTACAGGAGGGCGTGCGACCGCTTCGCCTCGGCCCCGAAGGTACGCCTCCTTCAAGGGGACAGCGGGGAGAGATTGGCGGACGTCCTCGAACTTGTGAGGGAGGAGAGATGCCTCTTCTGGCTCGACGCTCACTACTCCCGAGGCGACACCGCGAGGGGGGAGGAGGAGACCCCGATTCTGAAGGAGCTGGAGCTGATCGGCGCGCACCCGGTGAGGGGGCACCTGCTGCTGATCGACGACGCCAGGTGTTTCGGCGTGGACGAGGGATACCCGTCGATAGAGCGGATGAGGGAGACCGCGGCCCGCCTCTTCCCAAGCTCGGCCTTCTCGGTGGACCGCGATATTATCAGGATCATACCGATGACCGAGGACGGACGCCTGCCATGATAGTCAAGCTGACCGCTCCGTCTCCGAACTGGCCGCTGCTCCTGCAGACGCCCGGTGGAGAGGGAATGTGGGACGGCGTTCGCTTCACGACCGACCCGTCGTGCGACGAGGCGGACGCCTGGGTGGTTTACGAGGGTCTGACGCGAAGGACGACCGTCGTCTGCCCCCCGTCCAGGACGATACTGGCAACGGGAGAGCCTCCCATGATCAAGAGCTACCCGGAGGCCTTCACGGCTCAGTTCGCCCGCGTGCTGACCTGCCACGCCCTGAGTCACCCCGGGATCGTCGCCCGGCAGCAGGCTCTTCCCTGGCACTACGGACGGGAGTTCGACGTCGCGGGGGGCGAGAGGTTCGTCGAGAGCTACGACACATTGGCGGGCAGCTCCCCCTTCGAGGGGAAGACGGGCCTGATCTCGGTCGTCTGCTCGGCGAAGAGGGGCAGGGAGGGGCACAGGATTCGCGACGAATTCGTGTCGTACCTCGAGCGAATTCAAATTCCGGGACTGGACATTTTCGGGACAGGACGACAGAGGGTGGCCGCATGCAAGCGCGACGCCATCATGCCTTACAGGTACCACATAGTCATGGAGAACTCCGTCTGCCCCCACTACTGGACGGAGAAGCTGGCCGACTGCTATCTCGGGGGCGCGTTCCCATTCTACTGGGGCTGCCCGAACCTTGAGGAGTACTTCTCGTCCGGCGCCTTCGCGCCCATCGACATAGAGAGGCCGGAGGAGGCCGTCGGAGTCATGCTCGAGGCGATGGAGAGCGGTGTCTTCGAGAGGTCTGCGCCTCTGCTGCGGGAGTCCAGGGAACTGGTGCTGAACAGGTACAACCTCTTCCCGACGCTGGTCTCCATGCTGGCCGAGATGCCGGAGTCCAACCCCGAGCCCGTGACGGTCCGACCAGAGGAGAGCTTCACCCTGCGCGGACGGATCAGACGTGCGAGGCTGGGCGCAAGGGCGTTGTACAGGAGGGCCCGCGACCTGGACTCTTACGCTTGAGCAGGTTATAGCCCTCCATTCAGTGACAGGCTATTGAAAATGCGGCTGAACTCCGATGCCGCCTCATCCCGCATGAAGCGAGGCTCCAGCGCGGTCCGCACTCGGGCCGTGCTCTCCTCTATCCGCAGATCGTCCCAGTTTCGGTGAATTTTCAGCACCCCTTCCGGTATCAGCCCGGGGCTCTCCCTGATGTAATGCAGCCCGCCCCTCTCCCCGAAGTAGTTTTCAAGTGCGATATCCATCACCTCTGGCGTCAGGTGGCCTATCCAGAAGCCGGAAAAAGCCAGCACGGGGCGATTGGCTAGCGCGGCCTCGACCGCGGAGGTCGACCCGGCGCACACGAGGGTCGACCGGTCGAACCAGGGCTGAGGATCCGTCCGGGTCCCCGCTATGTGGATGAAGCGCTCCCTCGCCTCCAAATTGATGCGCTCCGCAAGCAGGCGGAACTTCCACGCCCTCCAACCGCCGCCGACGAACGTGATCTCGAGAGAAGGGATCTCTTTTTTCAGATCCGGCGCCCCCTGGAGCAGGGCCAGAGGCCCGGCGGACTTGTATCCGCTCAGCCGCCCGAAGCAGAGGACCCGGAAGGGATCCCGCGGAGGCGCTGGCGAGGCCCTGATCAGCCCGGTCAGTGGCCTTCGGAAGAGGAACTTGGGGAATGGAGTGGGTATCTCCCCCAGCTTTTCCAGTATCGGCGGCTCCGCCGACAGCCAGGCGTCGCTGTGGCGCACCAGCGAACCAACGTCGCGCCCCCTCCTGTCGGTCTTCTCCAGATGGTCCAGGAAGAAAGTGAATATCCTGGCGCCGGTGACGGCCTTGAGCCTGACCGCCAGGGGGAACGAGCGGCGCGAATCGGTGACTATGACGTCGGGCGAGAACTTCCCGGCCCTGCAGTCGAACCAGAAGTTGCCGACGGTGGGCGACGGCATGGATATCACCTCTACGCCGCGGCCGCGAAGGCGGGACTGGAAGCCCTTGCCCGCCCATCTGCCGAGCACCGCCACCCGGTGCCCTCCCTCTTTTAGCGCGGTGGCGAGATGAAACACGAAGGAGGTCACCCCGTCGACTATCATCGCGTCGGAGCAGAAGAGGACGTTCAATCCTTCAGCTCCTCCGGGAACAGGGAGTACCAGGCCAGATCCTCGTACTTCCCGCCGATATAGACGTGCTGCCTGAAGATTCCCTCGCGGCGGAAACCCATGGTCTCGTATAGATGAATGGTCCTTTCATTGCCCGACAGTATGCTGAGATAGATCTTGCGCAGGTTGAGCGTGTCGAACCCGTAGCGGATCATGCGCACCGACGCGGCCCTGCCGTACCCCTTGCCCATCTCGCGGGCCGACGCTATCACGGCGGCGAACTCCGCATGCCGGTCCAGCGCGGAGATGCTCTTGAGGCTCATCACCCCCAGGAACTCGTCATCCGGCGTGTGTGCGTTCCTTGCGACCGCCAGGTGGACCGAGTCTCCGCCTCCCCCCGCAACTATCGATTCCAGAGCTCGGCGCGCCTCCTCCCTCGTGCGCGGAACGCGCGTAAACACGTAGTACTTTGCGATCTCCGGGTCGTTCTGCCACGAGTAGAAGCCCTCGAGGTCATCCATCCGCAGCTCCCTGAGAAAAAGCCCCTCGACACCGGTTTCCAACAGCACCAGAACCGTCCCCCCTTATCTTTCGCTCTAACGCGGAGGGGCTTGCCCCGTCCGCTCCCATCCGGGCACCGCCCTGGAGAAGATCGCCTCCAGCCGCGCCAGCATCGTGTGATCCCTCAGGAACCTCTCGTATCCGGCTTTGCGAACTCTCTCCCGCTCGTCGTCGTGCGACAGGTAGTAGCCTATCTTCTCGGCGAGGTCGTCCGCGTCGGAGTAGACAGCTATCTCCTTTCCCGGCTCGAAGTACTCGTACAGCTCCGGGTTGTCCTGCGTCAGCAGGAATCCCCTGCATGCCGGCACCTCGAAGTCCCTGCCCTTGATCTGAAGGAGCGGCCTCCCGCCCTCCTCCCCGGAGACGGAGGCGTTGCTCAGGTTCAGATTGATGCGGCTGGCGCTGAACATTCGGATCATGTCGCCCAGGCTTATCCGCCCCTCCTTCCACCCCCGCCCCCGCACGGTTATATTCATCCCCTTGGCCCGCAGGAACTCGACGACCATCCTCCTGCCTCCGTGAGGCTGCCCGATGAACGACACGTCATGTTCGTAGGCGCAAGTCAGGGGGCGGAAGAAGAAGTGGTTCGCCCCCCACTGGCTGCGTATGACGTTGGTGAAACCCCCCTCCCTGTAGAGAACCTCGGCCGTCGCGCTGGTGGTGCAGACCCAGTCGTACGGACGGGCGGCGTGGCGGGAGAAGTCGTGGAAACGCCAGTGGTCGTCGCTGAAGAAGGCGATGGTCGGCACCCCGAGCTCGTCGGAGATGGAGCGTATCGTATCGGCGTTGAACTCGTCGTCCAGTATGGCGTGCAACAGGACAGACGGCCTGAACAGCATGCAGGCGAGTCGAAGCGCCGACTGCATTCGCTCGTGTCCGAGGTCGGCTCGGACCCGGTCGTAGGGGAATTGAACCACAGGATAGCCTCCCCCGACCAGCGAGTAGAAGAAGTGCGCCGTGCCGTAGCCCAGCCCAAGGCCCGGACGGCCGTAGTCCGATCCCAGTTCCGCGTACATGACCAAGGGCAGGCGACTCCCCTGGTTGTGCACGCGGAGCATTCGGTGCACGTACTCCTCGTCGCTCCACGAAGGCCACACCCTGTTCTTGGCGGCGCGCAGACGCTTCCGCAGGTCTTTGAAAGCGATCTTGATCACCTCCCGGCTCGGACGTACAGGTCGTCCAAGTCTCCCAATGTCAGAAGGTAGGCGAGACCGTTCTGCTCCAGGTGCCTTCTCACCTTCCGCTCCCCGCTGTTGTTCTCCACGCAGACGGCGTTGACGCATGTCCTCTCGAAGTCAAGGGACCGGATCACATCCAGCTCCGCGCCCTCCGTGTCTATGCTCAGAAAGTCAATCCTGTCGATGCCGTGCCTGTCCAGCAGTGTCTGCAACCTGAGCGACGGCAGGCGCATCATCTCGACCCGGCCGCCCTCGCTCTTTATCCTGCGCCTGTGCCGCCTGTCCATCCTGTCCGCTATGCCGCTCAGGGCCTCGACCCCCTCCACCCTGGCGAACTCCAGCTCCCCCTCGACGTTCGAGACGCAGACGTTCTCGCAGATCGAGCCGGGGCGGTTCGCGACCAGCTCTTTGAAGACGTCCGGAATGGGCTCGACGCATAGTCCTGTCC